>JAVEVM010000257.1:0-5715 GCA_034005055.1 Desulforhabdus sp.
GGAGGTCTTGATGTAACTCCACCATTGATTTCACTTTTGGTGTTATATACAATACCATTATGAAGCGCCCTGAGATCGTAATCGATACGAATGTTTTTGTTGTCGGCCTGCGTTCCCGACGAGGCGCATCCTTTATGCTTCTCTCCTTGGTCAGCTCAGGGCATTTTGGCATTAACCTCTCCGTTCCACTTGTTCTGGAGTATGAAGAGGTTTTGTTGCGCACCGAGTCAGGCATAGTTCTTCCACGTCCTGCAATTAAGGATGTTCTTGATTACCATTGCGCGGTAGCGCGACATCACGAGATCTTCTTCCTCTGGCGACCTTATTTGAAGGACCCGAGGAACGATATGGTCCTTGAGCTTGCCGTAAAAGCAAGGTGCCAATTTATCATTACATACAACCTACGAGACTTCGCCGGATGTGAACGTTTTCGGGTACGACCGTTGACTCCGGCAGAATTCCTCAGACGCATTGGAGTCATATTATGAGTACCTTAAGTCTAAGGCTCCCCGATTCATTGCACAGACGTTTGAAAGAATTAGCCTCCCGAGACGGAATCTCGATCAACCAGTTCGTCGCGACAGCAGTGGCAGAGAAAATGGCCGCCCTTCTGACTGAAGACTATCTGCAAGCACGTGCTCAGCGCGGAGAACGTGCCAAATATGACGCTGCGTTATCGCAGGTGCCTGATGTCGAAACCGAAGAGCATGACCGACTGTGAACTGCGAACCAGGAGCTGCAGCCGACGCCGAAATTCGTTAGTGACTCGAAAAGTCGGCCATGAAAAACGCACGCTCAGAGCCGGTTCGCGGCCCTGTTGATCAACATGAGGAGGAAATCGAAACCGTGACGGACGATAAAAGACCCACTTCCGCAGATTCCAAGCTTGAGTCCCAGCCGCAGGGTGCTCTTCTGTTTCCGGCCTTGACGGGAGCGGAGGAGTCCTGGTTTGCCCTTTATGTGCAGGTTAATCACGAGAAGGAGGTGGCCAAGCGCCTCCAGCAGAAATCAATCAACAATTTCCTGCCTCTCATGGAGTGTTGGAGCAAGCGCAAGGACCGGAGAAAAAAAATTCATATCCCGCTTTTTCCGGGCTACGTTTTCGTGCACACGGTTCTGGATAATTATACGAACGTCAATATCCTCAAAACTCCCGGAGCGCTCACTGTGTTGAGGAATTCGGAAGGCCCCCTGCCCATCCCCGATTACCAAATAGAGAACCTGCAGACCATGCTGGAATCCAGGCAAGCATTGAGCATCCATCAATACCTGCAACAGGGAGATTGGGTGAGAGTGGTGCGCGGGCATCTGACAGGCTGCATAGGTATCTTGGTCCGGCAGAATCCCAAGAAAGGCAGGCTCGTGGTCAGCATCGACATCATTCAGAAGTCTGTCGGCGTAGAGCTCGACATGGAAGACGTCGAGCCGCTGGAAGCACCTCTGTTATGATACTAGCGGGAAAGGATGTAGACTTGCACTTCGCTTCCCGAGTCTAAACCTTCCACATGTTCTGGAACAATGACGTAGCCGTCTGCCTTTGCCAATATGCCAATCATGGCCGACTTACCAAATATTGGAGTGGCTACCACCCTCTCTTCCACCCGGGATACAACAACCGGTACATACTCTGATCGACCGTGCACCGATGGCAACTGCCGATTGAGTGTAGCTCTAACGACATTGCCACTCATTCCTGACAAATCCGATTGACCTTCCAGGATCGCCAGAGATGGAAGAACAAAGGCTCTGAAGATCATCAAAGCCGATACAGGCTGACCGGGCAATCCCCAGAAGACCTTCTTGCCAATTCGGGCCAGAATCGTTGGCTTCCCAGGACGAATGGCAATCCCGTGCACAAGAAGCTCGGCAGTGGGAAAGCGGTCCAGAATCTGTAAAGTGAAATCCCTGCTGCCGACCGAGCTGCCCCCCGAAAGCAGCACGACATCGTTTTCGATAAGGGCGGAGCTACAGGATGCACTCAAGGCATCCAAGTCGTCTGTCACCACCTCTTCAAAGCCGACCAGGGCACCTGCCTGTTGTACCTGCGCGGCCAGCGTGAAACTGTTTATGTCCCTGATTTTACCCATGGGCGGCGGGCAGCTTGACACCGGCAGAACTTCGTCGCCGGTTGAGATGATTGCGACCCGCGGCCGGGCAAAGACCTGTACTTCTGCAATCCCCAGGGCCGCAAGCAGGCCGACATCTTGCGGACGCAGTCTCCAGCCGGCAGCGAATAGAGTTTCCCCTTGGGCTATATCTTCCCCGACTTTGAGCACGTTGTCGCCTGGAGCAATGGGCCTGATGACCTCGATAGTCGCTTCATCCAGGTTATTGGTATATTCCACCATGACAACCGCATCAGCACCCATCGGCAGCATCCCGCCGGTCGGTATTGCAATCGCTTTCCCAGCCTCCAGTTGCACAGACGCGGATCGGCCCATTAAAACCTCCCCGCCAACTTTCAGCAAAGCGGGCAGACTTTCAGAGGCTCCGAATGTATCTTTGGCACGTACCGCATAACCGTCCATTGTGGCTCGGTTGAAATGGGGCAGCGCTTCTGGCGCTTGCACCGCAGAGCTGAGGACCCGGCCGCAAGCGGCCTTCAGCTCAACTGTTTCCCGTTCGAGTGGCTCGAGCTTCCGCACAATGCTGATGACTTCATCGGCAGTTTTCACTTTCAGGAACTGTGACATGTTTTTTCCTTGATTTGGATACAAGACGCTAATGGCAATATGGTCTTTGGCTTCGGTCGCATGCGCATTTTGAATGCCGTGCATCAGCTGGGGTCAATTTTGGCCGCGTCGAAGGAACTGCACATGAGCTATCGGGCGGTTTGGGGAAAGATCAAGACCTGGGGGCGGCCGTTGTTGAACCACCGGGTGGGCGGCGCCCAAGGGGGCGACTCTGAGCTGACACCCTTGGGCAGAGCTCTGGTGGAACGATTCCCTCACTTGCAGAACTTGGCAGAACAGGAGCCGACAACATCTTTCATGACCTGTTCAACAACGAAGCCCTCTAGAACACCTCTTTGCAGGTTTCTCCCAATTTGCCGAGGTTTTCAACAACTGTGATTCCCGCCTTGCGCATGGCTTCGATTTTTGCCTGTGCAGTGCCGCTGGAGCCGCTGATGATGGCTCCAGCATGCCCCATGCGACGTCCGGGAGGCGCAGTGAGACCCGCTATAAACCCAACTACCGGCTTGGTCAGATTCTTGGCTATGAAATCAGCCGCTTCTTCTTCGGCTGAGCCGCCGATCTCACCAACCATAACAATGCCCTTGGTATCAGGATCTTTCTCAAACTCGGTAAGACAATCGATAAAGTTGGTCCCGTTCACCGGATCGCCCCCAATTCCTATACAGGTCGTTTGGCCGATACCCTGCAGGGTCAATTGGTGAACCACTTCGTAGGTGAGTGTTCCAGAACGTGAAACCACGCCTATGGGCCCCGGTTTGTGAATGGGGCCAGGCATGATGCCGATTTTACACTGTCCGGGCGTAATGATACCAGGGCAGTTCGGACCAATGAGGCGGGATTTTGAGCCTTTCAGGAATGTTTTGACTCTCATCATGTCCAGCACCGGTATTCCTTCGGTAATGGCCACTATCAGCGGCACACCCGCATCGGCAGCCTCCAGAATGGCGTCTGCTGCAAATGGCGGAGGCACGAAGATCATCGCGCAATTAGCGCCAGTTTCACGCACTGCCGTTTCGACGGTATTGAAAACCGGAATGCGCTCCACATTCTGCCCGCCTTTTCCGGGTGTAACACCCGCAACCACATTGGTACCGTACGCCACGCATTGGAGACTATGAAACTGGCCCTCTCGACCAGTGATGCCCTGAACCAACAAACGAGTATTTTTATCCACCCAAATGCTCATGAGATTCCCCCTTTAACCTTTGGCAATTGTCGCGACTTTTTGGGCGGCATCGGTCAAGTCTTGTGCCACAATCAAATTCATGCCGGATGCTTCCAGGATCTGGCGGCCTTTTTCGACATTGGTTCCTTCCATGCGAATCACTACCGGCACTTTCACATCCACCTTCTTAGCCGCTCCCACAACACCTTGAGCCAGCACGTCACAACGCAGTATTCCTCCGAAGATGTTGATAAAAACTCCTTTAACCCGCGGATCGCTCAAAATGATGCGGAAACCGTTCTCAACCATTTCTTCACTAGCTCCGCCACCGACATCCAAAAAGTTGGCAGGCTCCGCACCTGCCAGCTTAATGATATCCATAGTAGCCATTGCCAGTCCTGCACCATTTACCATGTTGCCGATGTTGCCATCCATTTTGATATAATTGAGATTGTATTTGGATGCCTCGACTTCGGCAGGGTCTTCCTCATCCAAATCGCGATAAGCCTGGATATCCTTATGGCGGAAGACGGCATTGTCATCGAAATTGACCTTGGCATCCAGCGCAAGGATTTTTTTGTCCTTGGTGATGATCAAAGGATTGATCTCGACCAGCGAACAATCGTAATCGCAGAAAAGCTGGTACAGCTTCGTTACCATTGGTATGAAAAGCTTCACCAATTCGGGCGAAAGGTTCAGCCCGAAGGCTAGCCTTCGAGCGTGAAAAGCCTCAAAACCAAGCAATGGATCAACTTGAACCTTGACGATCTTCTCCGGCGTTTTGGCAGCGACTTCCTCGATGTCCATACCACCTGCCTCACTGGCCATGAGAGTCACTTTGGCGGTGGACCGGTCCGGGAGCATGCCAAGATAAAGCTCTTTCTCGATCTCCAGTCCTTCTTCCACCAGCAATTTGCGCACTAATCTACCCTCAGGTCCAGTCTGGTGGGTGACCAGAGTCATACCGAGGATGGAAGCTGCCATTTCCTCGACCTCGGAAGCCGTCTTTGCCAGCTTGACTCCACCGCCTTTTCCTCGTCCCCCGGCGTGAATTTGCGCTTTGATCATGACCGGGAAGGTTCCCAGCTCAGCCGCTATGGATTTTGCTTCTTCAACACTGAAAGCCACCTTCCCACGAGGAATAGGAACATCGAATTTTTGAAAAAGCTCTTTCGCTTGATACTCGTGAATTTTCATTTTTCTCCTCACTAACCCTAACCAAAGAGTTCAATCGGAATTAGATTTGCTGAGAATCTTGGCCCCCAAACTGGCTCTTAAAAGCCTTTCCATTGGTAAATGAAAGAACTTACAATGTCAAACACTGTTTGTCCCGGTTGTGGTCGCCGCGCAAAGTGGCTCCGCCACCTAGTGATAATGCTGTCATGACAAGACATCGGTGCATCGAGTTCTTATAAAACATAAAAAGCAGCTGGTGGGTTTCACGACGTCTAACTCCCAGCGATGATCATTAATTGGGGCCAAATTTCCGAGAAGAAGGAGTTGACTTATGAGCTTACAGGAGAGATTGGATAATCAGAAGAAACAATTCGAATCCTCAGCCACAAAGGAAGCTGTGGAGATCATGCATCGAGCGACAGGGGATCTTAGCAGATCGGGAATCATGGATCGATTTTTGAGAGAAGGCGACAAAGCACCTGATTTTTCTCTAAACGACGCCTATGGCAATCAGGTTCAGCTGAGCAAGCGACTGACAGAAAGACCTGTAGTGCTCGGTTTCTACCGTGGAAGGTGGTGACCCTATTGCAATCTTGAGCTGGAAGCTCTTGAGGAAGCTCACTCGAAAATTAAAGAGCTAGGTGCTTCCCTGATCATGATTTCACCCCAGACGGAAGA
>JAVEVM010000258.1:0-5695 GCA_034005055.1 Desulforhabdus sp.
TGAAGCTGTCGTACATGGTGAGGACCGCGGTCACCATGGGCAGCAGCTGTTGCCAGGTGTGGACCTCGAGCTCCGCCGGCATAGCTTTGCGCAAAGATTCCGCGACGCGATCACCTTGTTCGCGCGAGGGGAGCAGAATTGAAATTTCGGATATCCCCTGGTGCAGGCTCAGCATTTGTTGAGCAGCCGGCAGCGTGACAAAAACAAACTGTGTTTCGATCGCTTCCATTTCAGCCCTGAAAATGCCGACGATCCGAAACGCCCTGGAGGCGATTTCCTCATTTGTGTCCTGAGACATAACCACTAATTTTCGGCCTATTTGAGTCTCGAATTTTTCCGCCAGAGCCTGACCGATCACGATTCCGTATTCATCCTTTTCCGCCAGGTATCTGCCCTCGACGATCGCCGGTTTGACGAAGGATACCTCGGCTTCGCGTGCCGGATCGATGCCGACGAAGGTTATCCCGTCGGAGTGGCGCGCATTGCTGACAACACCGTTTACACGAACTCTCGCGGTCCAACGCGCATTTGGGGGAAGCAGTCCGGTGAGCGCATGTTCAGCTGTTTCAGGTGCCTCGATGCTGTTTTCGATGACCGGGTCGCTTCGATAACCCATCTGATGAATCTGGATATGGCCGGTTAAGGTGGCGATCCCGTTTCGCACCATCTGGTCGGCGACACCGCGCATGAGAGCACCCAGAAAGATCATACTCCACACTCCGATGACCACCGCCGTGACGATAACCGTGGTCCTGCGCGGGTTACGCCAGATGTTTCGCCATCCCAACTGAAGATACATGGAATCAGAACCTGTTTTCCCGCGGGAGCGGCATTGGGCCGCGATGACCAGCCCCAGCGCAGCACGATGCGCTCCAAAAAAGACGAAGCTTTCAACCCCCGGTACGTAGAGCTCGCTGCTGTTAAGCCGAGGAGATCGCCTCCACCGGCCGCAAGCGCCGCACCTTTAAAGCCGGATAGAGGGCGGCGAGAATAGTAATCAGAAACACAACCCCGGCTCCCACGCAAATGGAAAGAACCGAGAGCTCGGGAAACATTCTTTCCGGCAAACCATACTGGCGCATTATTTCGGCTGTTCCGGAAATCACTATGCCGTGAACCTGAAAGTACCAGGTGACCAGACTTCCCAATAGAGCTCCGAAAAAAAGACCCATCAGAGTCATGCCGGCCGATTCGAGCAACAGAATTTTGGTGAGACGATTGGGAGCCGTCCCGATGGCCATCATGATTCCAAACTCCCTGGTGCGCTCCAAAATAGCCATGAGGAAGGTATTGAGAATGCTGAAGGCGACCACCACCACCAGAATGATATAGAAAATGAATCCGCTCACCAGGTCCATTTTGATGGCCTGGACCAAACCCGGCATCAATTCCTTCCAGTCAAGCACAACCAGATTGGCATGGTCGTGCATATCGCTTAGCTTTGCCGCTACCTCTTTCTTAATCTCCGGTACGGCCTCCAGTGATTCGCCCACAATGACCACCTCGTGAACGGAGCCGCTCATGCTGTACACATCCTGAAAAAACTTGAGCGGGATATGGACCATGCTGCGATCATACTCGTCCTGGCCGGAGCTGAAAATCCCCTTCACCTCAACCACAGTCGCCGCTATAGAGCCGTCCCGCCCCTGACCCAGCAGAACCAGCTCATCGCCGAGACGCACCTGCAAATTCCTGGCAAGCAGCTCTCCGATTAGTGCATGATTGGTATCGGTTGAAGCCAGGTAACTTCCTTCGCGAGTGATTTTGGCAAGCGTGGAGACGTTTGCTTCCTTCTCCGGTTCTATTCCGACAACCATCGCACCGTAAGTTCGATTGGGAGAAGAGATCAGAGAAAATGCATTGGCCCGCGAGGAGTAGGCGGCCACTCCTTTCGCACCGGCCAGGATATCGTCCACGGCCGCAGGATTGGGCACCACTCGATGCATCTCTTTTTTATCCAGGTAACCCTCTGACTGCACCTGCAGATGCCCGGTGTGAATCATGACCGAGGAGTTGATCATAGTCGCATAGGAGCCGAATTGCCAGGAGAGCATGAAGACCAGCAGCATGGTGGCGAAAGCGATGGCGGACATGGTGAGTATAGACCGTCTGGGATTCCGCCACACGTTGCGCCAGGCCATTTTAGTGTCAAGGGACATGCCACCTTATCTCCATGCAGTTCGCAGCGAAGAAGTTGTGAACAGATGATCCGGCAGTTCGTCTTTAAACTCGAGCTCTTTGTAATCGAGCATAGTGTACTCGTCACGAGCTTCCGCCTTCTGCATCGTCCAGATCCTGGGAAACAACTTGCCGCCCATCATCACAATCTGTCGTCCGGTCATTGCCTTTACCAGCTCAAACTCCTCATCGTAAAACTCCTGGCCCAAAAGAACGTGATCTTCCCTGATCTTGAGCTTTTGCATGCCCCAGACCACCGGAGCTGCCGGTTTGGGCAAAGACTTGATGACATATACCTTCTTTCCCTCCATGGCTTCGGTTCCTTCGAGAGTATGGGTGTAATCTTCGACGATACTGTCGGATTTTGCCAGATCGTCATTGGAAAAGTCGGATCCCATCCAGGACTGAGACATCATCGACGGCGGCAGCTTGATGATCCGGTTGACCTTGGGATTATAGGTCCACATTTCGCGCCCGACCTTGAGAGTGCCATTGCCTTTGTCTTTGGGCGGAGCGGTAATGAAAAAGATGCTCTGCTTTTGCCCCTTCGTCCGCGCTTTGATGGTCATGGATCGCTCCCAGTCGGGTCGATGGATGATCATTTCGACAACTGCCTCAGAGGCCTTGCCTCGATAATATTCAATAGCCGCCTGCACGATATCGGCAGCGTTCTGGGCTGCGGCAGAGCGGCTGTAAACGACCACCGGCAGCAAGCAAAGAACAATGAGCAGGTTTCTTTTCATCTTTTGAATTCCGGATGCCAACATTCCATGTGGCGTTTATGGGTTTCCAGATATGCACCGGGCTTAAAATAGCGGTCATAAAATTCCAAATCCAAATGATGCGCCTGCAGGTACGTGAAGGCCAGCATGGTTGAAACCGTGCCCGGGAACTTGCCAAATCTATCTAAGATATACTGCGCCTGCAATGTCACACATGCCTTAAATTCTTCACTGTGAATTTGAGCGCTTCCTCTCACCTTCGCGCTCTCTTTCCAGGGTCCCGGGGTAGAAGGATGAAACGGACCCTCGGAGCCGAATTTGCGTTGTGCGAAGGCTTCGACAGCAGCGCCCATGTCTGCAAAATGCGGAGGACAAAAGCCTTCGAATACGCCTGCCAGGCCGGTGGGATTGGGCAGCGGCCAGTGTGTGTCCGTATCATAGCGAAAGCCCAATCCGGGAACGTTGGGATCGCCGCTTGCGCCAAGCATCGAATAGGGACTCATACCATTGAACATCCAGCCGCCAAGCCCCATGGCCTGAAGCATCAGCATGCCCGCGTAACACGCTGTGGAGATCTCCGTGGTCGCCTCCATGAGCGAATAACTTTCCATGAAGCTAAGCGGCAGCAGGTTATCCGGGTCGTACAGATGCCGAAAACGCTCCAGTCCCTCAATGGGATTCCCGTGTAGATCGTCGTAGATGCAAAAACCGTTTTGCAGATAATAGCAGAGGTTGGCAATGTTGTGTTGGGCAACGTCCGCCACCGGAATGATCAAAAGAGATCCGGGGCGGTTGACGACCCAGGTGTTGTGACCTTCGATATGCGGATCGGCCGGCGGCAAATGCAGGCGCCCTTCGGCCAGTTTAAGGACGTGGTTGCTGTGGGCATCAAGCAGCCCTGCAAGATCCAAAAGCCCGCTTTCCCTTTTCTCCGCAAGTGCGGGGGCGTCACGGGTTTGAAAGAAATAAACACCTTCATCATCGGTGAAGAAGATCTCGCTGGTATGAAAACCTGCGGCTGAGGGAAAAGTTCGGCCACCTGCCGACGCGGCGTAATTTGGCAAATGGGGAGCATAGCGCGCATTGTGCATAATCATGTTGTGCCAGCCTGTGTTGCCTGCCGTTGCCGTCAAAACCAGCAGCTTTTCAAGGTCCGATAGCGGGACCGGTTCGCAACGGGAGGCAAAAGCAAGCTCTCCTTGGGGAATTTCAGCCCCAAGCAGGAATCTGCGGGATCTCCGCCCGAGCAGGGCGTCAATCAGAGGAAATTTCAACATCTCCTCGAAGCCCGGGACTGCCTCGTCAAATCTCATTTCTCCCTCCTTCGGTTTATCCGTGTGCTCATCATGGATTCATATGTGCAAGTTAATGAGGATATCATCGCATGCAAATTCGAGGATGATGCCGGTTTTTTGAAATCTCCATCAACGTCTCTCTAAAGACTTCCGCTCACTTATTATGAAACACAGTTCATTACCGATTTGCTCGGAAAGCTGCCTGATGAAGCGCTCGGCCTCTCTGTCCGTTTTGTTTCGCTGGTAGAGGAACACCTGATCCAGCCAGAAATTCAATCCTTCTACAAAGATAGCGACGTCTTTCTTGATCAGCCTTTTGCCAAAATAATCAATCCTTCCTCCCCGCATAAACTTCGGCAATTGAGGCATAAATCCTCCTTTCAAGAGGTCTGGAGTCTGACAAATTACTAAGAAAAACGAAGTGATAGGATTTAACGGTAGTGTAGCAGAAAGATGCCGCTAAAGCAAAAGTGGTGGGAGTTGATAGAGGGCTTTTTGCTCGATGAAAGAACGCCTGTTGGGATGATTTCGATGCCTTTCAGGCTTTTTTGCAAAACCGGTTGCACGTTGCATTCACTGAAATCGGAACCGCACCCCAATCTTGGCAATCGCACCATGCAGAATTCCTGTTGACAAACGAAGCAAAGGTAAATATTGATGAGCAACATTCACAAAAAAAACGAAATGAGAGTAATGGAAACATTAAAACCAGCTGGATTCTTTTCTCAGGTATTCGACTTCGGAAGCTTTATCTGCTTTTTTTGGTTTTTTATGTTGAATCCACCTGGGTAAAATACAGAACACGAAATTGCTCCCCGGGCGGATTCAAGGTCCTCCCGGGGTTTGAATAAGTTGAGAGCCCCGAGGAATACTCCTTGGGGCTTTTTATTTTCGGATTCGGCACTTGTTTAATCATGAGGAGAAAAGACAGTGATACTGATACTCAAAAAAGGAATCAGCGCAGAGGAAACAGAAAGTCTCAAGGACGTCTTGCGAGCGGATAACTACCTGATCAAAGAGATTCAGGGGGTTGAAGAAACCATTCTGGGAGTTGTCGGGACCATTCGTAAAGACGCACGGCATTTTGAAACACTGCCCGGGGTCGCCAAGGTTATCCCGATTTCCAAGCCTTACAAGCTGGTGAGCAGAGAGCTGCATCCCGGCCCATCGGTTATTCAGGTGGGCGACGTGGCAATAGGCGGAGACCGGCTGGTGGTCATCGCGGGGCCATGCGCCGTGGAGGACCGCAAACGAACCCTGGAGATTGCCCGGATGGTGCGGAAAAACGGCGGTGTTTTGTTCCGGGGCGGGGCGTTCAAGCCGCGCACCTCTCCTTATTCATTTCAGGGTCTGGGTGAGGAGGGGCTGAAAATACTCGCCGAGGTAAGAGCTGAAACCGGTATGGGAGTCGTCACCGAGATGACCTCCCCGAGCCAGGCCGATCTCATGGTCAAATATGTGGATGTTGTGCAGATCGGCGCGCGCAACATGCAAAACTTC
>JAVEVM010000259.1:0-5692 GCA_034005055.1 Desulforhabdus sp.
GTTGCCTGTGGTGACTTGGATGGTGACCAGATAGATGAGTGCTTTGGGGTTACCGCCTCCGGAGATATTTATCATATCGATAATGATTTGACCGACTGGCAGGCGATACCCGGCAAGTTAAGGCAAATAGCGGCCTGCGACCTGAACGGAGATAAAGTAGAAGATGTGGCGGGTGTCACTGCGCAAGGTCATATTTATTACACCTTGGACAAAACGAACTGGCACTGGATTGCCGGGGTTTTGAGTCAGCTGACTTGTGCCGATCTGAATGGAGATGGCTTGGGCGATCTAGCGGGCGTCACTCCCGACTGGGATATTTACTATACTCTTGATCGCGCGAACTGGCAGCAAATACCCGGCAAGCTCACTCAGTTGGCCTCCGGACATATCAATAACGATCCCCATGCCGATCTGGTCGGGGTCGATCCCACGGGACGCATCTACTATACCCGGAATCTGCTTCATTGGATCAATGTACCCGGAGTCCTGAGCCAGGTGGTGGTTGGCGGATTCAATTCAGACCTTCAAGGTGATTTGATTGGCTTGTCCTTAACCGGCGATATCTATTACACACTCGATTTGATCAATTGGCAGCCTCTGCCGGGGAAATTTTGATCTATCGGCGGCGGTTTCGCGCGGGTTCAGCTAACGAGAAGCTTCTCGTTCGAATCCCGGGAGAATTGCTTTTACGAAGGCGTTCTGGATGAGCCCGACGATGATCTGTAGCGTGCTCGCCTGGGGGTTGTCTACTTTTCCCGAAAGATCGGCCTGCGTGGCGACTTGATCTCGCGGCTGGTTCTCCAAAAGTTCGGCGACACCCTCCACCACGCCTTCGTAGATCTTCTGAAGAACGCTTTTGTCCTTTTCCTGCCGCCGATCGTAAACATCCACATTCCTGAATAAGGGTTTTACATATCCGTCAATGGTATCGTTTTTCACTTTGATCTCGGAATAAAGAGAAAAGCTTCCGGATGCCACATCAAAGTTGCCATAAGCCCGCAAAATGTCGTTCATGGCAGGCAGATGCGTGCCGACAATCTCTACCGCCAGAGAAAAGTCAGGCCCCCTTGTCTCCGGCCGAAAGTTCGCCGTTGCCGAGGTGCGGCCGCTTCCCATGAAATTCCCGGTCAGCTTGGCCCGTGCTTCTCCTTCCCTGAAATGGTTGGAAAGATTGGCAAGTCGAAGATCAATCCGGTCCAAGTATACCCGGTAAGAAGGATTCGCCGACTTATTGACCATACCGACAACGCCCGAAAGACGTAAGTCATCGACACGCAACAGCACATCAGGCTTGTTGCTGACCTTACGAGCGGCCTTCTTGGCTTTTTCCACCGTTCTTTTTTCCCTTGTTGCGGTTTTTGCCGAGTGGACGTAATTCATCTTCACTTTCTGCGCTGTCAATGATTGCAGGTGTACGATTTTGATTTGAGGAGCGTATTCAATTTTCCCGGAGAGTGCCAGGAAACCGTCATCGAGTTGGAGATTATACCGCGACACAACCGGTCGGAAGCGATCCAGGGGAATCGCTTCAAGGTCCAGGTATGCGTCTACGCCGGGGTGCGGTTCGGCAAGGAAATCGGCATTGCCTTTTACCACCATCCGGCCGGTTTCAAAGACTCTGCCCTCCATGTGAAAGGGTGAGGGATAAGTCCGCTCGGGCGATATGACGTTGCGAATGTTGTTGGCTTCCAGAAAGATTTGGCTTACATGAAGCGGCCGTTTCGGATCTTCGTCAATATAAACAAAGTCGCCGTTCCTGATGGTAAGCAAATTGATCTTCAGAGGATAAATGGCTTCGACCGCCTCCTGCCAGCCGCGCTCTTCCACCGGGACTTTATTGGCCACCTCGGCGCGGAGCTGTACCAGATTAATGTGAATCCGGGGGTTTTCCAGCTCAAACTCCGCTACCAGTCGCCCGAGCAGAACTGCACGCCAGTGCACGCTTGCGTGCAGCAATGGGAAGTGGGCCACTGGAGGGTCGGGGTGAGCTTCCTGTAAAACGGTGAGATCCTTGAGGGTGACGGAAAAGCCGATGGGATGAAAATCAAGGTCTGGAAGACGAACCGAGTATCCTTTTAAGGACTGATTCATCCGTCTTTCCATATAATCCCGGAGCGGCCCTTCTATGATATAGGAGACGAGAAAAACGGCCGTCACGATAAAAAGAAGAATACCACCCATCCATAAACCAGTTTTTGATAGAAGACGTTTCCAATTCATGGCAGCTTCACACCTTTCGACCTTCTTAAGCTCATGGTCTTAAAGGTAATGCTCGTTGCAAACCGACACAATCATGCGTCTCTTCCCCGGTTAATGGCGAAGTTTTTCTTGAGTTTTAGTAACGCTTAATTGTAGAAAGCTTATTTCTGAATAGCCGGCAGTCCGGTAAGGCAGTCAACGTTGAACCCAGGAGAGGAAATGCCCAAGCGCCAGGATATCCACAAAATTCTGATCATCGGCTCAGGACCCATCGTCATCGGTCAGGCCTGTGAATTCGACTATTCGGGAACGCAAGCCTGTAAGGCTCTGCGATCTTTGGGGTATGAAATAGTACTGGTCAATTCGAATCCGGCCACCATCATGACTGATCCGGGTCTGGCGGATGTAACCTATGTGGAGCCTCTCAACGTCAACGTGCTCACGGAGATCATTGCGGCCGAGCGTCCGGATGCCGTGCTGCCCAACCTGGGAGGGCAGTCCGCCCTAAACCTTACTTCCGAGCTGCACCGCAAAGGTGTACTGAAAGAATATGGAATCCAGGTCATCGGCGTTAGCCTGGAGGCCATCGAGCGCGGTGAGGACCGCACCGCTTTCAAGGAAACCATGAATCGGCTCGGCATAGAAATGCCGCGCAGCGAAGCCGTGGACAGCGTGGAGGATGCCGAACGGGTGGCTCGGAGCCTCGGCTATCCGGTGGTCATTCGTCCGGCTTACACTATGGGTGGCACCGGCGGCGGACTGGTCTTCAATGTTGAAGAGCTGCGTACCGTTGCGGCCAGGGGCCTGGCGGCAAGTCTGATTCACCAGGTGCTGGTGGAGGAGTCGGTTCTGGGCTGGGAAGAGCTGGAGCTGGAGGTGGTTCGGGACGCCAAGAATCAGATGATAACCGTATGCTTCATTGAAAACGTCGACGCCATGGGGGTCCACACCGGCGACAGCTACTGCACGGCCCCCATGCTGACCATCGACCCGGCACTCCAGAAGCGCCTGCAGGACTACTCCTACGCCATTGTCGAGGCGATCGAGGTGATCGGCGGCACCAATGTCCAGTTTGCCCATGATCCCGAAACCGGCCGGGTGGTGGTGATCGAGATCAATCCGCGCACCTCCCGTTCGTCGGCCCTGGCATCCAAAGCGACCGGATTTCCCATCGCGCGGGTCTCTTCGCTCCTTGCCGGTGGGCTGAGCATGGATGAGATTCCTTACTGGCGCGACGGCACTCTAGAGAAATACACCCCTTCTGGAGACTATGTGGTGGTGAAGTTTCCACGCTGGGCCTTCGAGAAATTCGAAGGTGTCGAAGACCAGCTCGGCACCCAAATGCGGGCCGTCGGTGAGGTGATGAGTATCGGCAAGACTTACAAGGAAGCCTTTCAGAAAGCTATCCGCAGTCTGGAAATCAACCGCTACGGCTTGGGGTTTGCCAAAGACTTTCATACTCTGCCGTTGGAAGAATTGATGAAGCAACTGGCGGTGCCCACCAGCGAGCGCCAGTTTCTGATGTATGAAGCATTGCGCAAAGGCGCGACTGTCGAGACGCTGCATGCCCTTACGCACATCAAGCCGTGGTTCATCGAACAGATGCAGGAGCTGGTGGCCCTTGAAGAGGAAATCCTAACATACCGGGACGGCACGCTCCCGGACGAGCTGCTTAAGCGCGCCAAGCAAGATGGATTTGCGGACAAGTACCTGGCGAGCCTGCTTCAGGTGCCGGAAAAATCGATTCGTGACAGGCGCTGCGCCATAGATGTGGTGGAGAGCTGGGAGCCGGTGCCGGTGAGCGGAGTCGAGGACGCCGCCTATTATTTTTCGACCTACAATGCTCCGGACCAGGTTACGGTCAGCGAGCGACCCAAGATCATGGTGCTGGGGGGCGGCCCGAACCGTATCGGCCAGGGAATCGAATTTGACTACTGCTGTGTGCACGCAGCTCTTGCCATCCGCGAAGCGGGTTATGAATCCATCATGGTCAATTGCAATCCGGAAACGGTTTCTACGGATTACGACACATCGGATAAGCTTTATTTCGAGCCCCTGACTGTGGAAGATGTTTTGAGCATTTACGAGAAGGAAAAGCCTGCCGGAGTGATCGTTCAGTTTGGCGGGCAGACACCCCTCAACATCGCTCGGGAGCTTGCCGAAGCCGGTGTCCCCATCCTCGGTACCTCCCCCGAAACCATCGATTTGGCCGAGGACCGCGATCGGTTCCGCAAGATCATGCAGGACCTTTTGATCCCTCAACCCGAATCCGGTATGGCGGCCAGCCTCGCCGAGGCGCGGCTGATCGCCGAGCGTATAGGCTACCCGCTGATGGTGCGCCCCTCATACGTCCTGGGGGGAAGAGGCATGGAAATCGTTCACGACGATTCCATGCTGGAACGCTATGTCAACGCAGCTGTCGAGCTTTCGCCGGAGCGACCGATCCTGATCGACAAGTTTTTGGACAATGCCATTGAAGCCGAAGCGGACGCCATTGCCGACGGTCGTGATGCCTACGTACCGGCCGTGATGGAGCATATCGAGCTGGCCGGAATTCATTCCGGAGATTCGGCCTGTGTCATTCCGCCCATCAGCCTCACCCCGAGGCACATCGACACGATTCGGGAGTATACCCGCCGAATCGCCACAACATTGAACGTAGTGGGACTGATGAATATTCAGTACGCCATCTACGAGAACACGGTCTATGTGCTGGAGGCCAATCCCCGGGCTTCGCGCACCGTTCCCATCGTTTCGAAGGTCTGCGGCCTCTCCATGGCCCGTGTCGCCACCCAGGTCATGCTGGCACGCACTCTCGAAGAATTGGCGCTCAAGGAGCGGCGGATTTCCCATTACGGGGTAAAAGAAGCTGTCTTTCCCTTTAACATGTTCCCAGAAGTAGACCCGGTACTCGGTCCCGAAATGCGCTCCACCGGTGAGGTGCTCGGTCTTTCCCACTCGTTCGGCCGGGCATTTTTCAAGGCCCAGGAAGCCACCCAGATGGCTCTGCCCCTTGAAGGCGCCGTATTGTTCACTGTGGCTGACCGGGACAAAACCGCTGCGCTGGAGCCCGTGCGTCGGTTCCGCGAGCTGGGCTTCAAGATTATGGCCACCGAAGGGACCCACCGCTTTCTCAAGCAGCGCGGCATCGACACGGTGGTTGTTTCCAAACTGGATCTGGGCCGGCCGAACCTGATGGACGCCATCAAATCCGGCGAGATACAGCTGCTCGTCAATACGCCCAGCGGCAGGAAAAGCTCCCACGACAGCTCAAACATCCGCAGGGCCGCCATTAAGTACAAAATCCCCTATATCACTACCACCGTAGCGGCAATTTCCGCCGCTAAAGGAATCGCCGCCCGCAGGGAAGGGCCTCCCAAGGTGCGCCCCCTGCAGCTTTATCATGCCCAGATCGACTGATCGGCCGGGGACGACAAACAGGATCTTCTGAATGCAGATTTCTGCTCATGCGAGCCACCTGTATTTCTGCTCG
>JAVEVM010000260.1:0-5677 GCA_034005055.1 Desulforhabdus sp.
TCAGCACCAATCAAACCCACAAGGCCTTCCAGAGAGTAGTCAACAATCTTTTGGAGGAAGTGCAGGGCGGCAGCGACCTTTCGGCGGGCATCAGCAAATACCGGGACGTTTTTGGCGGCGTCTCCGATCATATGATACGGGCCGGGGAAGCCAGCGGGACCTTGGCTCCGATTCTCAAACGACTGAGCACTTATCTTGACCAGCGTCGCACGTTCAAGCAGAGTCTCATTTCTTCAATGATCTACCCTGTCATTCTAATCGGGATAAGCTTGATCTCTATGGTGATCCTGCTGGTCTATGTAATTCCTCGATTTGCCCAGATATTTCATGATCTTAACCAGAAGGTCCCGCTCCTCACTCAAGTGCTGCTCGATACGGGAATTTTCCTCAAAGAGTATGGCTGGAGCGTCCCGCTGCTACTGGGCTTCGTGTTCTGGGGAGGCCGCTATTTCTATCGGAAGCCCGAAGTTCGCAAGAAAATAGACCGCGCACTTTTTCGCATTCCCCTTACCAGATATCTGATTCTTCACAGTGAGCTCACTCGGTTCTGCCGAACTCTGGGCACCATGGTTCAGGCGGGCGTTCCTTTGCTTCGGGCGATCAGTTTGGGCGAGCAGTTGCTGATGAACTCTGTCTTAAAGGATTCGATTTCAACCCTGCACCGGGAAATCAAGGTGGGGCATTCCATGAGCAACTTCTTTCGCACCAACACGGCATTTCCTCCGCGCATCGGCACTATGCTCAGGATAGCAGAGGAGCGGGGCAACCTGGGAGAGGGTCTCGTTGGCTTGGGCGATTACTTCGAAACTGAACTGCAGAGGACCCTCCATAGAATCATGACCTTGATGGAGCCGGCGGTCATCATTTTCACCGGGCTTATCATTGGCGCCATGGTAATGAGCATGTTTAGCGCTATTTTTGGAATCAATGAAATCCAATTCTAAATCGTTGCGAAGTGTCATGCGAGAGATTTTACTGAAATATGTGAACCGGCGGAGGCCGTGCCGGCAGCAAACGGTTCCATTCAGGCGCTATCTTAAGAGCGCTCACGGGTTCTCTCTGCTCGAATTGATGCTGGTTTTAATCATTTTGACTTTCACCATCGGCATGATTCTGCCGCGTGTCGGAGCCGGTTGGAAACGGATGGAAGACCGGGAGTTTCTGCAGGAATTCGTTCAAACCCTCCGGCGAGCCCGGCTGCAGGCAATGAACAAGGGAGAAGTAATTGCCTTTCGCATTCGAGGTGGCGAGCGACTTTACGATCTCAAGGCTCCACCCGAAAAACCGATTCCCAAAAATGTAGACATTTATGCGGACAACCTGGAGGAAGACCCCCAGACTGGCGATCGCCTCATCCTCTTCTATCCGGATGGAAGTCTGGTGGGTAACGATGTTGAAATTGTCTTTGATAAAAACCGCACCTTCAGGATCGCAATCCATCCTCTTTTCGGCATGGTCAAATTGACCAAAGCCGAATCGCGCTGAGAAGCCAAAATCTTTCACGCTTATGAAAGGATTTTGATTGTTCAAGCCGGTACCTTTCACGAAATCCAACCAGGGCTTCACGCTCGTTGAAGTACTGGTGAGCCTCATACTGGGAACCTTGATTGTTGGGGGTGTCATGGGTCTTATCTCTGTCTCCCTGCAATTTCTGCAGCGGGTGGAGAAGAAAAGCCTTTCTCAGCCGGTGCTCGAAGCGGCAGCTCAAGAAATTATTCTGCATCCGGAGAAAGCTGCCGAAGGGAATTTGGTGTTGAACGAGCTGCCCGGCAACCCATCGGTAGACATTGTCATGAGCAGTGTGCAGGGGGCCGACGGTTATGACGTCAGCAACCGAGCGGGTAAGCTTTTCCGGGTGCAGATCAGCTATCAGGGCAATCTGCTGGAGCTCAGTCTGATCGTTCCTGAGTCGGATTTTGAATGATAATGTGTGAATCATCGAAGCTTTTGCGTGAAGAGATCGGATCGGGGCCGAGAAGAGCTTTATCTCAGTGCGGAGGGTTTACCCTGGTCGAGTTGGTCCTTGCCACTCTCATTTCTACTTTGGTCGTAGGAATTATGGCCCTCTCTCTCTCTTTTTCGCTGCGCGTGTGGGCTCGGCAGCAGGATCGAACACCAAGTGAGGTGCCGATGATCCTGGAGCTTATGGCGCTGCAATTGGCCAATTTTGACCCGACCCCGCTTTCCTCGGAATTTGGGGCAACCGCACAGGTTTTTTCCGGCGATGAGAGCTCCCTTGCCTTGGCGACGGATCATTCGGTTAAAGCTTTGTCCAAAGGTGTTCCCGTCGTCGCCAGATATGTTTATCTGCCGAAAGATAAGATTCTTTATTCTGCGGAAATTCCAATGGACCCATATCATCATGAGCCCCTCAGAGAGTTCCTGGAGATGAAGCCAAACGATGATGAAGACTCCTGGCCGCGTTTTTTTCCGGTTGAGGTTGAAGAATTCTCCATCGAGTATTCGGAAGAAGGCGAGGGAGATTATCAAAGCTCCTGGGATGACACGGAAAAACTGCCCAAGGCTGTGTTGATAAAATGGAAAATAGAAGATAACTCGTTTAGCCGTTTGATGTTACCGGGCCTTCCCTTTTCTCCCGCAACAGAAGGGAATAAGGTACTTTCAGCCCCCGGGGGATCATGATTAAGCACCAGGACGGAATTGTAATTGTCGCTGTTTTGTGGATTTGCGCTCTTATCATGTGGCTGTCCCTGCAAATCGGAGCTGAAACACGTCTGCAGGCTGACGAGCGAGTTCATTTGCTGAGGCAGACCCAGGCGCTCTACCTGGCGACCGGGGGCGCTTTTGAGGCACTGGCACGGATGGGAGAGCCAATTTCTCTGGAGAGAGAGGACGACACCGAGAATGCAAGCTGGCAACCCGACGGTACGATTCATGAGGTGGCTTACAGAACGGGCAGAGCGATTGTCACGATTCAGAAAGAGACGGACAAAGTAAATGTTAACGAAGCGACTCAGGAGCAGATCAAAGCTGTTTTGGAAAAAATCGGCCTGGAAGATGATCAGGCGGATACATTGGCGGACTTCATAGCAGATTTTGTGGATCCGGACGATACCCCCCGGCTCAACGGAGCGGAGGAGGACTACTACAAGAATGAAGGGCTTCGCTATGTCCCATTCAACAACAAGCTGACCAGTATCGATCAATTACTGCTGGTGCCCGGTATCACTCAACAGCTCTTTTACGGCTTTGACTTGGGCGCCGGGGAAGCTGAAGCCGAAGGGGAAAGCTCAGAATATCCGCTATTGACTGGAAAGGATTCTCTGTTTCAGATGTTCACCATTTATGGTAATAACGTGAGCTTTGAGGACGAAGAGATTCTGGAGCAGGCCAAAGGCGAAATGGACTATGTCACCTGGGAAGCGAACGGAACATACCGTATCCTTTCTTGCGGGAAGCTCTCTTCAGGTTCTCCTTCGGTAACCCTATGGCTGATTGTCCGCTATACACCTGAATCTCAATCCGGCTACGAAGTCCTTTATCGCAAGATCCTCTGATCAAGAACAGGGAATCAGAAGGAAGAGTTTTGTTTAAGAGTTTCATCAAACATCGCCCCAAACAGCTGTTGGCCGTTTACGTCGAGCCCCACCAGGTGGATGTGCTCAGAGCCCGTCGTAAGTGGCGCTCGTGGCAAACGGAGTCAGTGGAGCAATTCACCGTGCCGAACGGGGAGGTGATTTACGATTTTTTGCAGAAACTCAACCTGCGACCGCGTGGCAGCAAAGCCACCGCACTTTTGCTGCTATTGCCCCGGTTGTATTATGGCTTTCATCGAGAGCATTACCCGGCGTCACTTAGTGACAACCTGGAAGAAGCATTGAGCTTCGATTGGCCCGAGAATGTTTTTCATGAGCCGGAGCAGACCCTGCATTTTTTCGGACAGGCAGCTTCAATCGATCATCACCTGTCCGTGCCCATTTTTTCGCTGCGCTATGACATCTATGAGAAATTCTACCAGGCTCTTGCCGGAAGCAACTTCCAGACTTTCAATGTATTGCCGGCCGCCCCCGGCTACAGTGTGCTCCTGCGCGACCGGGCCATCGACCAGGATTCGTCCGATGTGGAGATCTGTGGAAGGATAATCAGCTCCTCTTGTCTCGAGGTTAACAAATTCTATAAGGGCCTTTTGCTGGATTCAACGGTCGTTCGCAACGATGGGGATCAGCTCCGGCTGTTTCGAGAGAGCTTACGCGGTCTGGATGAAGTCGGAGCCGCCGAAAGTGTGCATATCCATCTCATATGCCAGGCCGGTGAACGGAATAAGGACCATGTGCGCCAGTGGCAAGAACAAGATCTGCCGCTAAGCATGGTTGAAATAGAAAATCCTCTGATTACCCACTGGATTGAACGTCTGCTGACACAGGATACAGTTCAGACCTTTAATCCTCCTTTGCTCTTGAAGCCCTGGGAAATACCCAAAGCTGCCTACATTGTCTTTGCATTGATTCTGTTTTATTCCCTTTATGCTCTCTACCAGACCAGCTCATACGACCGGCTTTGGGAATCCAGTCAGCTTTTGAACAAGCAAAGAGCTCAACTGGAAGCGCAATGGAAGCCCATTGAGCAGCTCCAGAGCCGCATCAGCAAGTTTCAGGAAGACCAGAATGCACTGGCTCAATTCGGAGGTCAGGGCTACCCTATGTTGGGACTCCTGACTTTGCTTACAGAAGTGACGCCGCAAGACACCTGGCTCAATTACTTGTCATTGCGGGAAAGAGAGCTCACGTTGCGGGGCGAAAGCAGTTCAGCGATCAAATATCTTACCGAGCTGTCAAAGGTGAAAGGTTTTGAAGACGTACGCTTTGCCTCGCCGGTGACGCGCAACCCGTCAAGCGACAAAGAGCGCTTTAATGTACAAGTAAGGCTCAATCTTCAAGTACTGCAAGGTATTTTAGAGACGATCCCGCTCGAAGGCGGAGCTGTGGATATCGCGCAGCTGGGTGCGCCGGACGGCAGCAACGGCAGTGCGGACGAAGGCCAGCCGCCATCGGCGCATGAACCCGGGGGCACAACGACCCCCGAGGCGGCAGTTGCAGGATCCGAAGACGATAACGCAACGATGAGCATCAGGTCGCCTCAATTCGGCGATGACAATGCAACGCTAAACCGAAGTGTTGAGTGATTATGCCTTTTCGAGCACCATCCTGGAATGAGCTCAAAAGAAATCGAACTTCCGTTGTAGCTGTACTTGGGACAATGGCGGCTCTTTTGCTGATACATTTTATTTGGATCGAGCCTGTTTCATCGGAAGTAGAAAGCCTAGAGACCCAGATGGAGCAACAGCAGGAGCTCGTCGATAAGCTCCAGGCCAAATTGAAACAGGCCCAAGCCATCAAGCAAAAGATGCAGCAACAAGAAAACGAACTGAAAAAGATGCAAACGCAGCTTTTCCAGGGTACGGATCCCTATCAATTGGCGGCTTCGCTGGGAGATTTGTTGGCAACAAAAGACGGCCCCAAGCTGGACATAAAAACTTACCAGGTCCTGGCCAGCAAAGAATATGGACTGTATCAGGAAGTCCATATCAGGTTCAATTTCATGACCGGCATTGAAGGCGTGTATTACTTTTTGGACCGCATAAAGAATTTCCAGGCTTCCAGTTTGGTCCAGGAAATCAATATCCAGAATATTCGTCGCCGGACCGGACCTGTGCTGG
>JAVEVM010000261.1:0-5648 GCA_034005055.1 Desulforhabdus sp.
TCTTTGTCTTGTTTCCCTGATGCCTTGCCAACGCTTCGGTCAATACGTTCTTCTCCAGAGACTCAACCATTTCCTTCAAGCTTCCCTGCTAGGAAGTGGGACAAGTGGCTACACATGCGGTACGCAGTTTATCTGAGAGGTGCTCCAATTCGATTTGGCTGCGATTCTGAGCCATTGCCATCGCTCGCTCGATCTCGTTCTGAAGCTCTCTTACATTCCCGGGAAAAGGGTAGCGCGTGATAGTCTGCAAGGCCTTCGGGCTTATTCCCCTAATCGCTTGATTGTTCTTCTTGTTGAATTCCTTGACGAAATGCATCGCTAGAACGGGAATGTCCCCGCTTCTTTCACGCAACGGCGGCAAGTCAATTGGAAACACGCTCAATCGATAGTACAGATCTTCCCTGAATCGTCCGTTCTTAACATCATCTTCAAGACTGCGGTTAGTAGCGGAGATGATCCTCACATCCACATTCTTAGGCAGTTCAGCGCCCAGCGGCTTAATTTCACCTTCCTGCAAAACTCGCAATAGGCTCGCCTGCATCATGGCGGACATTTCCCCCACTTCATCCAGGAAAACGGTGCCTCCGTGAGCTATTTCGAAAAGTCCCTTCTTATCTTTATAGGCACCCGTGAACGCTCCTTTCCGGTAACCGAAAAGCTCGCTGGCCAGCAAAGTCTCGGGAAGAGCACCACAATTTTGGGTAAGAAAGAGCTTATCCTTGCGCCGTCCGTTGTAGTGGATGCAGCGCGCAATGAGCTCCTTCCCCGTACCTGTCTCGCCTTTTATGAGGACCGTAATATCCGATTCTATCGCCTTCTCACACAGTTGGAGAATCGCTAACATTGAATCGCTGTTGCCTTTGATCAGATCAAATCGATAGCGTCCTTCGATTTCCCGGCGCAGGCGTATGTTCTCTTCTTTGGCCAGCTCCAACAGATTATCTTTCGCCTTATCGATTACCTGCAATTCCTGGTAGGCCCGGTCGAGGGTACCATACATGCGGGCATTGTCGAGCGCCAGGCCGACGATGCAGGAAAGGGTAGTCAGGAAGTCAAGATCTTTGTCATCAAAGGTTCCGATTCTCTTGTTAACAACCTCGAGCACGCCTATTACGTCTCTTCTGCCCTGCAGGGGCGCAGCAATCATCGATTTGGTTCTGAACCCGGTGAAATCATCAACGCGCTTATAATGATGGGCGTCTCGAAGCGTGTCCGGTATGAGCTCGGGCTTCCGATTTTTAAATACCCGCCCGGCAATTCCTTTATTCAATGGGAAGCGAAATTCCTTCAGCTTCCGCTTATATTGGATATCGATATTTTCGGTCCAGCAGATGAGAAATTCACCACCGGACTCGTCGGGCAGGATGATTGAAACCCCTTCAGCGTCGATCAGCTCTTGTACCCGCTTTATGACATAATAGATCAAGTCATCCAGGCACAAATACTCCATCACGGTTTGACTGATTTCCAGTAAAACCCTCAACTCTTCCGCTTCGCGGTTGTAGTTGGCTCTCCTTCCTTCGCTCCGGTTCTTTTCGGCCATCTTTGTTGATCCAAGATGAAGACAATTGGTGAAGTCGAATGCCCATACTTTACAAAAATTCAGTCTTTTAAATTACCCCATATGATAAGCAACGCAAGCAATTTTCGAGCAAACATAAGCTTTTCAGTAGCGAAATTACACTCCTCCTGGCGAAAATGAAGTATGTCCCTTCCAAACAAGCCCCAGCTATCTCACGATTTCGCAAGCTCAGATAATTTCTGTTTTTATATCAGCAAACATAGTTTATAAATTGAGCAACTTCATCGTATAAGAAGTCTCTTTCGGTCAGTGCACTGCAGCCGGGATGGAGGCCGGTACGCCCCGGCCGGGACAACCGATGGTTAACATGAGAAATGATTTTTCGAGGTCATACCGAGGAAAGGTTTAGGAGGCGAAATAATGCAGACAAGGCAGAATACGGACATTGGCCTAGCTGTAAAGGCTTTAAAAATCGGAAAAAAAGTACGGGAACTGAGACAGAAGAATCGATACACTCTGCAGGATCTGGCGGTAAGAAGCAGCCTCTCGAAACCTTTTTTATCACAGATCGAAAACGACCATGTCATTCCCCCCATAGCTACCCTACTCAAACTTGCGCGTGCACTGAATGTGGGCATGACTTATTTCTTCCAGGACCAGGAAGGCAGCGAGAAGATCTCCATCACCCGTCAAGCGGAAAGGATCAAGGTTGAACGACGGCCGCATCACCAGAAGGGGGAAGTCAACTACATTTATATAGCCTTGGAAACTAAGAAGACCAACAAGGCGATGCACCCATTTCTTGTGGAGTTTCCAGTCCAAGGTACTGAAGAAATGGTCTTTATGAGCCACGAAGGGGAAGAATTCCTGTACCTGATCGAGGGTCGGGTCGAGTTTCGCACTATTGACCGGGTGGAAATATTGAACGCAGGGGACAGTATTTACTTCGAGTCGGATATAAGCCACAGCTTTCGATGCATCGACGAAACTCCCGCCAAAGCCTTGGCGGTTATCTGGAGTAAGTCCCAATAACCGGCCACTTTCAAAATTGAGTTATGAGAGCGGGGCATTGAGCGAATGACACAGATCCTGTTGCACCAAAGCGAACGGGGCATTGTGCTGGCGACCGACAGTAGAGCGGTCGCTTTTCTTCCCGGAGAACAAAAGACCTACATTGAGATACAGAAAATCTTCCGCTTGAGCTTAAGGGTTATTCTCGTAACCGGAGGAGCTGGTTACGGGATGCTGCTCTGTCAGGAGCTTCGCTCCCACATTGAATTGTCGGGTCTTACCGACTTTGATGAAATCAAAGAGTTTGCTACCCTTTATCTCCCAAAACAGATGGAAAAGATTCATCGAGAAAGAGGTTGCGATGCTGATCGTTTGGAACTGCAAAGGGTTTATTTTCTTCTGGCAGGTCATGCACCGCAAACATCTCAAAATCCATTTCGTTTTGAACTCTGGGGATCGGAGCATTGCAACGATCCTTTGCACATCATTAATACTGGGTCTGCAGTGGCAATTCCGCGCCAGATGGGCATCGAGCATCGTCTAAGTAATGTGCCCGCAAGCGAAAATGAAATGGAAGAGGCGGAAAAACTCTGTGAGTCATTCTTGATTAAAAGAGCAGGCGAAAGTAATGAAGTGGGTCCTCCTTTCTACTTCGCGCGGATTACCGCCACTGGAATCAGTATTCGGAATCTCGAACGCAGCTCAAAAAATAATGCCCGTTGACACGGGCATTAACATCTCATGCAATCATGAAGTCCAAGAACAAAGCGGCTATACTGGGAGACAGAAAGACGCAAGGGGTTTTGCAGCCCCCATAAAAACTATCTAATCCTCGCCTTTGTATTTAAAAGAGAGCTTCACTCTGGCGCGGTATGCCGTAACTTTACCGTTTTCCAATTTCATATCCAGTTGACCGACTTCCGCGATTCTCAAGTCCGTTAGAGTCTTGCTGGCCCTTTCTACCGCAGTTTTCGCCGCATCCTCCCAAGAAACTTCACTTGTCCCAACCAACTCTATGATCTTGTATACACTACCCATAATTTCCTCCTTTTCCCATGAAAGCAAATCGACTGCTTTCCGCCAAAAAGAAGAGCCGCTTTGTTCCCCCACTGCTCAACCCGGTGGCAGTACTTCACAGCGCCAACGCCGCCACCAAGTCGCAAAAGCCGTATAGGCCTGAATAAAAATACTACCGCCCCGGGTACCAAGTCAACATTCGGGGGTTTAGGATCAAGTCTTTTTAGGTCTAATGCTTGACCAATGATTCTAATCGTAATGCATCCCGCGCCGCATAGCCTGCCTCGTCATTGTCAAAATAGCAGTAAACTTCTCTCCCCTCCCTTCTCCAGGTCAAGAAGGCTTGCGCCCAGTCCGACAGCGCCTGCAAATCATACTGACCCTGATAGGCACCGCCGGGTCCGTGGAGGCGCACATACACGATATTTGCGGTCACTCTCCTGGGAGAAAGCAGGCCGGACAGGTGGTAAATGCAGAAAGCGGCACCATGCTCTTCAAGGATTTTATAAATGCTTGCATCAAACCAACTGGTATTCCGAAATTCAAAAGCGTATGTGTGGTTGGAAGGAAGTTTCTCAACAAACGATTTCAACCGCTCAGCATTTACCCTCCAGCTTGGCGGCAGCTGAAAAAGAATCGGCCCCAGCTTCTCTTTAAGAATCCCGATTTTCCCCAGCAGCGCCGATAAGGGCTGTTCGGGGTCTTTGAGCTTTTTCATGTGAGTGATATAGCGGCTGGCTTTGACGGCAAAAACAAAGTCTGCAGGCACGTTGTCGTACCAGCTTTGGATACTTTCCTGTTCCGGTAGTCTGTAAAAAGAATTATTGATCTCTACGGTGGAAAAGTGATCGGCATAATATTCAAGGAATTCTGGCGACGTTATGTTCTTCGGATAAAACGGACCTTTCCAATGAGCATAGTGCCAGCCCGAGGTACCAATATGAATAAGCCCACGCTTTTTCATACAAGCAATCCGACCGATCTTTGCACGACAATCGAGCTTCCAACCACGGCAAGCCCTGACGACGGAGACAGTTCAGGATGTTGTCCGTTTGAGGCTAATCCTCAATCACAATCCTGCTGCTTACTTTGTTGCTCTGCTTGAAGACACCATCCACCAGAAACTCGACGTAACATTCCAAGGTATTGTAGTAAGGCTCCAGGTTGCGCGATGTGAGGCTGACGGTAATTCTGCCCGGATCCTCGTAGGAGATATGCTTCACATCAGAACAGAAAGTGGGTGACGCATAAGAATATTGTCCTTCCGCCAGCCAACGCCAACATTGGGAGCCGATTCGAGCATTGTCGGAAACTTCCGCGGTGTAGCAGTAAAGCGATTGCTTCTTGACAAGCTCTGCCTCATCCAGCCAACGGAAACAAGCTTTGGTAATTTTCACCTCACCTACAGAACGAAAGGTCACAACCACATCGTATGGGAGATCCTCACGCATCGGTCCAGGAATGCTCAGGTTGAGCAGCTTGACCTCGCCGGAAGCAAAGATTCCCGGTGGAATAAGCGTGCAGGAAGTCAGAATGATTGCCGCCGCAATGAGTGAAATGGCCTTTGAAAATGATTTCATGATGTCGCCCCTTTTAGCTCCAAAAGACGTAGGAAAATTCCACTGGCTGAAGCTCCCCTGATCTAACAAAATATAAATGAACAAACACACTTATTCCAGGCAATCTTTTACTTGAAACAAAATCATCCTCGTCTATCTCGTCAATCTGCCGCCTTTTATATCTTATATCGCCCTTGCCGTTGAAAATTATCGGGATATAGAATAAGGAATAAGGGCCTTCCCGATGCGCAAACGCTCGGCAACTGAAGTAAAGCTTTGACGACATGGGGAGCATCTTTGCTGGTGGGAGCTCCACGGCGAACACGGAAAAGGTATGAAGAATCAATATCAAAATTAAACGTTATCCGGGAGAAGGCGGCAGAAATACTCATGCGAATTCTTTTGACCAATGACGACGGCATTTATGCCAAAGGTATAGAAGCACTCTATCAAACACTCGGGCAGCTCCATGAAGTTACAGTGGTTGCGCCTGAAACGGAACAAAGTGCGGTAGGACATGCTATCACTTTTTTGAATCC
>JAVEVM010000262.1:0-5642 GCA_034005055.1 Desulforhabdus sp.
GGTTGCTATAACTGTTTTTCTATTGAGCTCGGTGCTGGCGGGAGCCGCCCAAAGCATGGAGCAGCTTATCATTTTTCGGGCTCTGCAGGGGATAGGTGCAGGCGGCAATTTCGCCCTTGCCTACATCGTCGTTGCCGACATCTCCGCTCCCTGGCAGCGAGGAAAAATGATGGGTTTGATAAGCTTTGTGTGGGGCATTGCCAGCGTTACTGGACCGGCAATAGGAGGGTTCATCGTTGCTTATTTTTCGTGGCGCTGGATTTTTTACATTAACATTCCGCTGGGGAGTCTGGCACTGTATGGCATAGCGGTTTACCTGATCGATTTGCGAGAAAAGAAACAAGAAGTGTGGATAGACTACTGGGGAGCAGCGACCCTGTCTTTATGTATCTTTGCCGTGCTGATCATATTCATGGTTGGCGGACGCAGCTACAATTGGATGTCCCCCCAGATATTGATTCTGCTGATCGGTGCGGCGGTTTCCGGGTTTTTATTCTACCATGTGGAGAAGCGAGCCAAGGAACCGATCATTAATCTGGATTTTTTCCGTTTGCGAGGATTCAGCATGGCAAACGGAGCGGCGTTTTTTAGCAGTTTTGCGATCTTCTCCCTCTCTGCATATGTGCCTCTTTTCATTCAAGGGGCGTTGGGCAGAACACCCGCGCAGCTCGGAGTTGCAATGATTCCACTCAGCCTGGGCTGGTCCGTGGGGGCACTGCTGTGCGGACAGCTGATCGACAGGTCGCGGGAGAAGCCCTTCAGTCTGTTTGGAGCTCTTCTTCTTTTAGGCGGTTCTGCCGCTCTGCTGACCTTCGATACAGCTACTTCGCTTTTTGTGTGCTCGGCAGTATTAGCGGTGGCAGGCCTCGGCATGGGCTTTGTTTCGATAGGGACCCTGCTCATGGTGCAAGACAGTCTCAGCCCTTCAAATCTTGGTGTTGCTACTTCTTCCCACCAATTTTCCAGAACACTCGGGGGCACCATCGGCATTGGCGCATCGGGGGGATTGGTAACGGTTTATCTGACCAAAAGTCTCGAGGGCATGATGGCCGGGGTTCCTCATGAGGAAGTCCCTCTCGCTCTTTTTTCAGGTCCTGGCGAAAACATCCAAAATCTTTTCCGGCCGGAGTTGCAGGCAATGCTCTCAGCAGGCCTGCAAAAAGCGTTGCAGGAAGCCGTGGATCAAGGCCTCGATATGGTTTTCTGGGTTTCAGCAGCAGCCGCTCTATTCAGCCTTGTGCTCGGCTTCCTTCTTCCGAATTTCCGGAGACCCTAGAGATTTCAACCAGCTGGCGGCTGCCGAAGGAAATGCTTATAAACGTTTAGTAGGCATTGATATAACGGAGCCTGAAACCGTATGGTACTTCGGTATGCAGGGAGGAACCGATGGAGACCTCAGAATATAAGAAGCCTTGCACGTTGGATGATCAGCTGCTTCCCCACGGAGCAGAGATAAACCAGGAGGAAGCATCTTTGCTTTGTATTGACGGCAAATGGGTGAACAAAGAAGATCTGGTATCGGTGGGGTGCTGAGACATCAAAAGAGCCAACCGTATCGAACAAAAGCCGGAGCGGAAGTTCCGGCTTTCGTATATGCAGATCCCGCAGGAGCAGGATTTGCCAGATGAAACATCATTTGTGCTCCAGATGGTCGCATTGCCAGGAAGACCGAATGGTTGTTCCTTTTTGTTCGGCGGACTCTATGGCAAAGGTTCCGCCTGACAGCTCGGTCCTTTCTTTCATGCTCACCAAGCCCAGTCCGTGTCGATTGTTATGGCCGGATAGCATTCTTGCCACATCGAAACCGCAGCCGTTATCCTCAATAGTCAACTGGATTCTACCGTCATCTTTGCTCAACGAAATATCCACCCGATCCGCTTTGCTGTGTTTGGCAATGTTATTGAGAGCTTCCTGCATGATCCGGTAGATGACTATTTTCAGTGTTTCCGATATTTCATTCTCTTCGACATCCATTTTCGTCAGAACCCGTACCTGCCTGTAAGTCTGTTCGAATTCCCGGCAGGCCCACGACATGGTTGTCAGTATTCCCAGATTGTCGAGCATCGACGGACGCAAGTCGGTGTAGACTCTGCGCACTTCCTCGATGGTCTCCTGAATCATTGAAATGACGGATTCGAAAGACTGGCGTGCTTGTTCCGACCGATTCTGAACCAGATGCTTTACGTTGATCCTCAGATTGATCTTTATGGTGGCCAGCGATTGGATGATGCTGTCATGGAGATCCCGGGCGATTCGTTGACGCTCTTTTTCCTGTGCCTGCAAAATCTGGGAAGAGAGATATCTCAGCTGTTCTTCTGATTCTCGCAGAGCTTCTTCGGCCTTTCTGCGTTCGGTGATATCTCTGCCCACCGCCTGGAACTCCACAACCCTGCCTCGATCGTCGCATATGGCCCGATCCGTCCATTGTTGCCAGCGCACCTCGCCGGTGGAGGTGTAGACCTGGTGCTCAATGGTGGCCACCTGATTATCTCGGTTAAGCTTGACCAGATGCCGCTTAAATTTCTCCTGATCTTCGGCCGGCACATGATGCCAGAATTGATGGCCGATGAGTTGGTCCGCCGTTTCACCAAAATAACGGCAGTAAGCGTCGTTGACGAACGTAAGTGTTCCATCGGGCGCGAAGCGCGAAATCAACTCCGTTTGATCTTCGACAATAGCCCGATACCGCGCTTCGCTTTGTCGAAGTGCTTGCTCGGTTCGTTTGCGCTCGCTGGCGTCTTCGGCTATGCAAAGCCCGCAAAGGAATTCGCCTTCTTCCGAGTTGATCCGGCTGAAAACGATGTCAGCGGATACGGGCTTTTCACCGGTCAGAGAAAAATAGTCGCCTTCGAAGCGGCCGATCTTTCCTGCCAGTGCCGCTTGCACAGCTGTCTGCATTGCTTCATCGTGCAACGATTCGAGCATTCTGAATCCGATCATTTCTTCCCGACACGATCCGAAAATACACAGGAATTTTTCGTTGCAATCGACCACGACCCCATCTTGGTCGAAATGCATGATTCCCAGCGGCGAATGGTGCACGATTGCTCGATAAAGCTTTTCGCTCCTGGCTAACTTCTCCTCAATTTGTTTGCGCGCCGTGATGTCGACCAGAATACCCCTGTGGCCGACCGGCTTTCCGTCTTTTTCTATGGGAGCAGCTTCTACAAGGACGGGAAAAATGACGCCGTCTTTTCGCCTTGCATTAAACTCATAACTTCCCCAGCTCTTACCGGCCATCCGCTTCCGGACAGCTTCACAGACGCGCTTTCGATCTTCTGTTGTGAACATATCGAGGGCATTCAGTCCCTTCTTGAAATCTTCCTCAGTATAGCCGAAAAACTCGGAGGCGCTGCGATTGGCAAAGGTCAGTTTGCCGTTCAAGTCGATTTCAAAAACAGACTGAGGCAGGAAGTCGGCCAGCTCTTTGTACCTGCGTTCGCTCTCCCGCAAACGATTCTCCGAGTGCTGGCGTTGGATGGCCGCGCCTATGACCCTCGCCGCCGTTTGAAATACACCCAGTTCAGCTTCCGACCAGGGAGGCTCGAAGAGACATTTGTCCAGTTCGATAAACCCCCACCATTCGTCTTGGACATGAATAGGTACTGCTGCGAACCATCCTGTACCTCGATCATCCTTTACCGGCCCCTGCACCGCCCCGTTCGCTTTCATAGCCTCGATCCAGCCGTGCGTGCGCATGACCTGGGCCGGGCAAATGCGCTCGCTCGGGCTGTCGTTTTGAAGAGCGCCCCGGCTCGGCATCCATTGACAGAGCTTGCGGATTGAGGTCGAGCTGTCTTGACCGTGATCCTTTTGATACATAGAGACGCTGTTAGCTTCCGCCGCATTTCCCAGCCTTTCCAAAATTCCGGCAATGCTGGTTTGCCAGGGAGTTGCTTTCAGAAAACGCTCAGCCGCAAAAGCGACTGCTTCCAATAAGGATTCGCGGCGATTGAAGCTTGCCTGCTGAAGATTCTTCGACGGGTCTATTTTAGGGGTAGGTCCCTCTTTCATGATGTCCACTTTGAAAAGTTAATTTGAGTTTGAATACCGCACCGTGATCAGCAGTGAGCTTTGAAGATTTCTCTCAAGCTCCAGAACCAGCACCGGACCGAACAATCAGCTTATATTCGTTGTTCGTTTTATCGAAACAAATATTCGCTTCTTTTTCAATATGGTCCTGCTCACTGATCATGTCCCATTGAAAAACTGCAGCAGAGCTCACGGGAGTTGCGAAATTGCGGCACAATTTGCGTAAGATCGTAAGATATTGATATACTAAGAGCTCATTTCCTACACGAGAATTGATCTAAGCGACAAAGAAATACGACCAATGGGCAGGTGCCCCGTTAAGCTGAGGATAGATTGCCATGGTTGATGTGAAATATTCGATCAAGACCAAGATATTCTTCATTATTCTTATCCCGGGCTTGATCCTGCTGTTTGCAGTATATCTGGATTATATGCACTTGAGCTCCCTCGGCAGGAGTGCGGACCGCATCCTATCGAAGAACTACAGGAGCATAAAATCCGCACATAAAATAGGACGGCACCTGAGCGCGAATCAAAATGCGATCATTGGAGTGCTCTTTTTCGACCGCGAGCCGGATAGTGACGAGAGCAACGGAGAAGATTCAATACTGCGCCTTATCCAAACCTGTGAAGATAATATTACCGAAGCTGGCGAGGAGAAGATCATAAAGCGTCTTTTTGATAAAAATGCGCAATACGAATATCTGTTCCGGTTTTTGTCTGATAGGTCCGGTGCTGAAACCAATAGATCGGTTCGCGGTGTCTATTATGAATTTGCAGCTCTGACAGCATCCATGAGCCAGGACTTGAATCACCTCATCGGGATCAACGAAGGGGCGATGGAAGCAGCAGATGAAGCCACCCAGGAGATCGCGCGGCGGGCTTTGCGATATTCCATTGGGTTGCTTGTTTCTGCAATCCTCTTCACGCTAATTTTCAGCTTCATCTTCTCATCAAGAATTTCACGTCCCTTGACCGACTTGGCAAGAGATATTGCCGATATCAAAGAGGGAAGCGGCGAGTATCCGCAGTTTCCTATCACCACCCGAGACGAGATTGGTTTTTTGACCGCTGAATTCAACCGTCTTTTGGACCGGCTTAAATTGTATGACCAGCTTAGCGCCGACAAGCTCATGGCTGAAAAACTCAAAGTACGCCGCACGGAGGAGGCTAAAGCACAGTTCATCGCCGATCTTTCTCACCAGCTGAAGACGCCGATGACATCTCTCGGCATGAGTGTCGGCATCATTTCTGACAAGCTGAGTGGACGACTTGAAGGAAAATACGGCAAATTGCTCCAGACAGCCAGGGAGGACTGCAGCAGGCTTTCCACATTGACCAACGAGCTGGTCGACATTGCCAGGCTCGACGCCATGTTGAAGCCGCGTGCCAAGGAGTCGCTCGGCATTCGGACGATTGTGACCGAATGTGTCAAACCGCTTTTGTGTCAAGCTGATGAAAAAGGCGTTGAGATCGTGACGGAAATTGAACCTGATGTGCCTTCCATTGCGATTGATTCTCTCAGGTTCCCATGGGTCATAACCAATTTATTGGGTAATGCAATTCGTTACACGGAGAAGGGCGGCCGAGTTACCCTGCGTGCCACCAGG
>JAVEVM010000263.1:0-5637 GCA_034005055.1 Desulforhabdus sp.
GGGTTAAACGGTACGGAGGATCTTGGCAAGATCTTTTTCGAGTGCGGCTCCAGTGGTGAAGTGAACAGCTTTTAGCCCCTGCTTGCTCGCCGCTTCGACATTTTCCCGAACATCGTCCACAAAAACGGCTTCCCAGGGCTTAACGTCCAATCGCGTCAGAGTTATCCTGTAGGCGGCCGGATCTGGTTTGACTATGCCTTCCTCTCCAGAACAAAATACCACATCAAACAGGCGATCGATTCCCCAATCTGCAAGCCATTGCTTCAGCCCCGCCGGCGAATTGGAACATATCGCCAGTTTATAATGCTTCGACAATCGGCCGATCAGCTCCCGGACGTGGGAGTTGATTTTTTCATCGGCGTAGTAGCGTTGACGGAAGTTGTCAACCTGTAGTGGCGAATGCAGACCCAATCGAGGTCCCATCTCCCTCCAGAACTCGGCTGTGGTTTTCCTGCCGAGCAGGGCATCATGCCAGGCGCTGCTTTCAAACATGATGGTATTGATGGTTCCGGGGTTCAACCCGAGCTCCTGCTCATAACCACGAAACAATGATTCTGGCTTCTGCGCTGAAATGACGCGGCCGAAATCAAATATTATCGCCCGAATCATAACTTTGCCCGCCAACAAACATTCGCTGCCCCGAATCCTTGATCTAAAATACCATTGTCTATTTAGCCGACTGAACGGCGCCCGAAATAACACGAGGTGTATTATACTGCTATTGACGGCTCAAGGGAAAGCGCATAGTTTAGCCACCTTGATTTCCTTATTCGGCAGTGGGGGGTTATCGTATGTCTTCAAAAAGAGGTACTATCGCCCTTATGGGTTCGGGTGAGCTCACATCGACTATGGTCGAGATTCACAAGGAGCTGCTTGCCGGCCTCCCCGGATCGCGTCGTGCCGTCTTTCTGGATACCCCCGCCGGCTTCCAGCTTAACGCGGAAGATCTTGCCAACCGAGCGGTTCGCTACTTCCATGACCGGGTGCAGCACCCGATGAAGGTTGCCCCATTTAAATCCAAGGTCACACTTAACCAATACGAGGCGGAAAAGGCCTATCATATACTGCGGGAAGCAGACTTTATTCTCATTGGCCCCGGCAGTCCGACCTATGCCGTTTCCCAGTGGTGCGACACTCCGATTCCGGACATTATCGCCCAGCGCATCGAAAACGGCGGGTGCCTGGCCGCTGCCAGCGCTGCCGCTTTAACGGTGGGCCGCTTCACTTTGCCCGCCTACGAGATCTATAAGGTGGGACAAGACCTGCATTGGGTCGAAGGGCTCGGTATACTCGACCATTTCGGCTTTCCCCTGGTGGTAATACCGCACTGGAACAACGCCGAAGGAGGAACGCACGACACGCGCTTCTGTTATATGGGGGAGCCGCGTTTTCGAGCACTGGAAGCCTTACTTCCCCCCGATGTCTCCATTCTCGGTATCGATGAACACACCGCCTGTATATTGGATCTTAAGAGTGAGGAATGGAGGGTGAGGGGTATCGGCCGCGTAACGCTGAGGCGTGCCGGGCGAGAAATTGTATTCGACCACGGCGAACGCTTTTCACTCGATGTGCTGCGAGGCAACCTTGCAGCGCAGCAATGGCAGGAGCGGGACCGCATGGCCATGGAACCGTCTGCAAAGATGGCGGAGCCGGATAGCTCGTTCTGGGATCAAGTGCAGGAGGCGGAAGCCGCTTTTGAACAAGGGCTTTCTGGCAGCACTTCCGGCAAGCTGGTCAATGCTTTGCTGGAGCTCGATCGGATCGTCTGGAAAGGGCAGCAGGATCTGGAAAACCCCGAGTTTATCGCTCAGGCAAGAGAGCGCCTGCGCGAAATGATTGTCCGTATGGGCGCGGTCCTGGAGGATTCGGCGCTGAATCGCACTGCCTGCTTGACACCTCTGGTCGAAACATTGTTGAGGCTGCGGGAACGGTATCGGCGCGAGAAGCGATGGAGCGATGCAGATGCCCTTCGCGAATGCCTCAATGCGTCAGGGATTGTAATTGAGGACGGTCCCGAAGGCGCCCGCTGGAAGCTTCAGTCGGGATAATGTGAAAAGGGAGCGGCGGGGCACCCGCTTCGATCAGATTACCAGCCGACTTGTAGACCGCAATCCGAGTGATTGAACTGTATGACAGGTGTAACCGATGGTCAGGTAAGCATAGTGGGCCTGGAGGCTCTTAGTGCAGTTCGACAAGAGCACGGGTCGGAGCTTCAATGGAGCAGTCCCTTCGTGCTGCCTGCTTGGCTGAAGGCATGGTGGAGTGTGTTCGGCCACGCTACTGAACCCCTAATCGCCATAATCAGGCAAGGTCAGGGCGTTATCGGTGCCGCGCCGTTAATGGTCCGGGATGGTGTGGTCCAATTTCTGGGCAGCCCAGAAGTTTGCGATTATTTCGATTGTCCGATCATTCCGGGGAAAGAGCGCTTTTTTTTCGAGGCGCTTTTCGCTCACTTATCGGCAATGGGCTTAAAGAATTTAGAGCTGGGACCCGTCCGGTCGGATTCGACCATCCTGAGGGCTTTATCGGGATACTGGGATTCCTGTGCACCCAGCTATTACCTGGAACAGCAGGATGTTTATGTGGAATTGGATCTTCCCGGCACCTGGGATGAATTTCTCGATCTTCTCGACGGGAAGCAACGCCATGAGCTGAGACGCAAGCTTCGCCGCCTGCAGGAGGCGGGTGCCATTCGCTTTCGCAGGATTGAGGGCGGCTCACAGTTGCCGCAGGCCATCGAGACGTTTCTTGGACTATTCACCAAGAACCGAAAGGATAAAGCGGCATTTATGACCGGCCGGATGGCATCTTTTTTTGGATCGCTGGCAGCTGCATTGGCGGAGGAAGGGCTGCTGAGACTCTTCATCCTGGATGTTGAGAAGCAACCGGTAGCCTCCATTTTCTGCTTCGATCATCAGGGAACACGCTATCTCTATAACAGCGGATATGACATCGCCTTCCAAAGAATGAGCGTAGGGCTGATGAGCAAAGTGCTGAGCATCCAGTCGGCAATTGAAGAGAGGATGCGAACCTATAGTTTTCTTAAAGGGAACGAGCCTTATAAATATAGATTGGGCGGCAAAGAAGCTCGGTTGTTGAAGTGCGCTGTGAGCTTGGATTAAGTGGAAATCAGGTCTACTGCCGGCAAAAGACCGGAGCGCGAGGGTGAAAGGTTGAAACAAAAAGCTCTTAAGATCGCCATGATCAGCATCCACTCCGACCCCTTGGGTGAGCTTGGCACCCGGGATACCGGCGGTATGAGCGTTTATGTGAGAGAGATCGGCCGACGGTTGGCTGAGATGGGGAACTCGGTTGATATCTTCACACGTGTTGATCGCCTTGAAGGCGTGGGGACAATCCGGCCTTTCGAGAACTTTCGCATCATCCATTTGCCGGCGGGGCCGGCTCAGCCCCTCCCACAACTGATCTTGTTCCGCTATCTGGCGGAATTTTTTCGAAATCTTGATTTGCTCAAGCAACGTGAAGGGACCGGATACGATGTTGTGCACACTCATTACTGGCTCTCGGGCCAAATCGGACGCTGGACCCGGAAACGGTGGCAAGTCCCTCACGTATTTATGTTCCATACACTCGGCGCTCTAAAGAACCGAGTGTTCGGTTCCGAGCAGGAGCCCGATTTGCGGATCAGAGTCGAAAACCGGCTGACCGCCGAGTGTGATCTCATATCGGCCGGCACGACCAGAGACAAGGAGCAGATCATCGAGCATTACGGGGCTGCGTCCGAAAGAATCCAAGTGGTGCCCTGCGGAGTCGACCTGGAGTGCTTCCGACCGTCCGCACGAAGTCATTCAAGAACCAGGCTGGGATTGACCAGAGGTGAACGGGTGGTTCTCTATGTCGGCCGCTTCGACCCAATAAAAGGAGTCGATCGACTCCTTCGGGCCGCTGCCGGCCTTCGGAGGGAATTTCCTCTGCAGGTGCTTCTGGTCGGTGGTGGTGAGCCGGCGTCTTCCGACACCCGCATGCTTCGTAATTTATGTGTGGAGCTGTCGTTGCAGGATTGCGTCACGTTTGCCGGACGCAAGACCCATGCGGATCTGCCGGATTATTATCGTGCTGCTGATGTTTTGGTCCTTCCATCCTATTATGAGAGCTTCGGGCTGGTAGTACTCGAAGCTCTGGCCTGCGGAACGCCGGTCGTTGCCGCGCCCGTGGGCGTCGTGCCGGATCTCGTCCGCAGTGGAGTGAACGGCTGGGTGGTCGCGGACAACACTCCCGAACATCTTGCGGATGGAGTGCGGAGGGTACTCCACATGCGGAACGAAAGAAGGTGGCCGATCGAAACAATCCGGCAGGCGGCGGCCAACTATGATTGGAGCCATGTAGCCGCCTCAATCGAGGTCCAATACCGAGGCCTTCTATCCAAAAAGGCTGCCCTGTGCCACGCTGCTCCAGAGTCCCATCTCTCCCGGTGCGGGCAGCAGTTGTACCTCAATTGCAGGTAACCTTGGGTCGGAGTGCACGAAGTCTGTTGTGGATGAGGGTGCGCAAGGCACTACCTGACAACATGCCAAAGAAAGGAGAATCATAGTGAGCCAGCAGGCGGTTGCTCTGATCATCGCAGCTCACCCGGACGATGCTGAATTTGGAGCCGCCGGCACCGTTGCACGTTGGACCCGTGAAGGTAAAACAGTTATCTACCTGGTGTGCACGGACGGGGAAAAGGGAACCAGCGATCGGAAGATCACTCGTGCGAATCTGGCGCGAATCCGTCAAAAGGAGCAACTGGCGGCGGCCCGCGTGTTGGGAGTATCGCAGGTGATGTTTCTCAGCTATCCCGACCAAGGTCTGGAGGAGACGCCTGCATTCCGCAAGGACATTGTCCGGGTGATTCGCAAGGTCCGGCCGCAAATAGTGGTCACCTCGGACCCCTATCGCCGTTATTTATGGCATCGCGACCACCGGATAACCGGTCAGGTTGTTCTGGATGCGGTCTTTCCTTTTGCCAGGGATCATCTGGCCTACCCCGATCTGTTGGACGAAGGTCTGGAGCCGCATAAAGTGAAAGAGATCCTGTTCTGGGCTTCTGAGGACGTCAATTATCGAGCGGATATCACGGCAACATTCGATCTTAAGCTGGCGGCGTTGCGATGCCATGAAAGTCAGGTAAAGGAGCTGCCCTTTCCCGATCTCGAAGCTTGGCTCAGGGAGCGGTGCAGCTCCATGGCCACCGGCGAGCCTTTTGAACTGGCCGAAGCCTATCATCGGGTTGAAATCCCCTTTTGAACAGAAAAAGAATTTTTTAAATGCAAACAATTCCTTATCCGGCAAATATCAAGCACATTCAAGGTGAATTCTTGCGCTGCATCTTTGAGCTTGGGTCACTGATGTTTTGCCTTCTATTCGGGATTCTCCTCTGTGTTATGGCTCCGGTATTTTTTCCGGACACTGCGACGGCGCAGAACAAAGCCACTTCGGATGTTGAAGCCGATGCCGAATTAGCGACCGCCCTGCCCGCTCACCGGGAGCTCAGCCTCACGGGCTACACGCGAGCCAGGCGTATTCTGGACATCACTTCCGAAGAATCGGCAAGATGCGTGAAAGTAAGCGGAGATATCGGCGTCACCATAGGTGCTTACGGTATTTTTGCCGAACTGGACACGACCTGTATCGACA
>JAVEVM010000264.1:0-5633 GCA_034005055.1 Desulforhabdus sp.
CCGAGCTGCTTTAAATGAAAAGTGCTTAAAATGCTGGCCAGCATATTGGTGCCGATGGTGACCACGGCAATATCCGCGTTGTCAATACCCAATGCGAGCAATGTGTCCTTGTCGGTTCCATCGGCAACGGCTGCCTCGCTCAGCTCGTTCTTTACTTTCTGAACGATATCCCGTTGGATGTCGATGCCGATTACGTCGTAGCCTTTGGCGTAAAGCTCGCGACCGAGATAGTAACCAAAATTTCCCAGTCCTATGATGGCAATTTGGCGCATATGGCTAATCCTTAACCGATCATCACGCGCTCTTCCGCGTAGAGAAATTTGGCTTTGGTGGAAGCCGGGTGAATGGCTACGGCAATAACAAGCGGTCCCAATCGTCCCGTGTACATGATAAGAACGAGAAGCAGCTTGCCCCAGGAGGAAAGGCCTGACGTCACACCCATGCTCAACCCTACGGTACCGAATGCCGAACATGTTTCAAAGAGCATCTCGAGAAACAGGCCTCTACTCATACTTGAGGGGATCTCGCGGGCTTCTGTGATAAGCAGGCCTCCTGTGCCGACCATTATGATCACCACCGACAGGACAAAGATGGTGAAAGCAAGGTTGACCGTACCGGCGGAAAAGGAGCGTTTAAAAGCGTATACGTGCCCGGAACCGCTGATCCTTGCCCTGCTCAAGGCGAGCAGGACTCCCAGGCTGCTGGTCTTTATTCCGCCTCCGGTCGAACCGGGCGATGCACCGATGAACATCAGTGTGATGGTCCCCAAAAGAGTCAAATTGTTCATCGAGGCGAAATCGAGCGTATTGAAGCCGGCTGTGCGCGGGGTCACCGATTGAAAAAAAGAGGCAAGGAGCTTTTCTGGAAAAGACAGCTGCTTCAGCGTGCCGGTCCATTCGCTGAACAGGAAAAAGACGGTTCCTCCAAGCAGGAGGATGAAAGTGACAAAGAGGACCATTTTTGAGTGAAGCGACATCTTGTTCCAGGATTGCCGCAGAGGCAATCGCGCTTTTTCGGCTCGAACCACTTCATGTAAGACCATAAACCCGATGCCGCCAATCACTACGAGAATTATTATAGTGATGTTAATGAGAAAATCGCCGCGATAGCTCATCAGGGAGTCCGAAAAGAGCGAGAAGCCGGCGTTGCAGAAGGCACTGACAGCATGAAAGAGCGAATAGTAGAATGCGGTTACGATATCGAACTGCTGCTGGAAACGGAAAAAAAGGAGCAGCGTTGCTACGGCCTCGAAGGAAAAAGTGAGCCAAACAACTCGCCGCAAGATAGTATAGAAATCTGCCTGCGGGCCGTAAGTAAAAACATCTTGCATAACAAAGCGAGAACGAAACGAGATGGATTTGCCGAAGGCCAGTATCAGCACGGACGAAAAAGTCATTATGCCGAGCCCGCCCAGCTGTATTAAGGTGAGGATGGTGAGCTGACCCGCCAAGGTGAATTGTGCTCCGATGTCGATCACCGAAAGGCCGGTTACGCACACGGCCGAAGTGGCCATAAACAGAGCATCGATCAGGGAAAGGTGGGTGCCGTCTTTGATCGGAAAAATAAGCAAAGCGACTGTGCCCGACAATATCGCGAAAAGGAAGCTCAGTAGCGGGTAAAATGACGGTGAAATTCGTTGAATGAGTCGCATATTGGCCTTGGTTAATCGTGTTCGTATTGTTTGTTGATCCGATCATCAAGAAGCGAATTCTACCAGAAAAGGACGTACACTGAAAGCGACAGAATTGGACAAAGAACCGAGCGGATAACAGATGACAGAGGACAAAAGCCAGAAAAAGGAAATATCTTTGGTGAAGGGGAGTAAGACATGCCGCTGCTAGGTGCTCATATGTCTATTTCCGGCGGACTCCACCTGGCTTTCGATAGATTGAAGGAGGTACAGGGCAAAGCCTTGCAGATCTTCACCAAGAATGAACGGCAATGGAAAGCGGCCGCAATTAGTCCCGAGGCCGCAGACCTGTTCGTGCAGCAATGGATGGATGCCGGTGCGATTCCCATGGCGGCCCACGACACGTATCTGATCAATCTGGCCGCGATCGACGAGATCATCCTGCAAAGATCCGTAACTGCCTTTGCCGAGGAGCTTCGCCGAGCGGAGGTACTCAAGATCCCTTTTCTGATCACTCACCCGGGCTCCCATCTGGGGGAGGGCGTGGAGGCCGGACTGCACCGACTGGTGAAAAATCTTGACCGTGCAATTGAGGGTTCCGAAACCTGCGCGGTGTCTGTTTTAATTGAGACAACAGCAGGGCAGGGCACCAACTTGGGCTCGAAGTTTGAGGAAATTGCTTTCATATTGGAGAAATCGAACAATCGGGAGCGCCTGGGAGTCTGTTTCGATACCTGCCACACGTTTGCCGCAGGATACGATCTACGTGACGCGGAGGCTTACCACAAGACTTTCCGCCTCTTTGACGATATCATCGGACTGCAGCATCTCAAATTCTTTCATTTGAACGACAGCAAGAAAGGTCTCGGCTGCCGTGTGGATCGTCACGAGCATATCGGCAAGGGCTGTATCGGCTTGCAGGGCTTTCGGCTGCTGTTGAACGATCACAGGTTCAAGGACCATCCAATGGTGCTTGAAACACCAAAAGACAAAGATCTTAAAAATGATAAGGAAAATTTGCGAATCCTGCGTTCTCTGATCGATGCAGATCGGGAATAACACGAAAGGGAAAGGAATATCATGGGAGTAGAATGGATGTTTGAAGTTGAAGCGGATGCAAGCGAAGAACACGGATACCTGATCCATCTCGGATTAAAAGGGGCGGAAACTGCTGGCCGATTGACGGATCTAATTGTGCCGTGCAGAAGCCTGCAGGAGTTTCAGGAGGAGATCGATAAGCTACTGCTGAAACTGAAAGATCTGCCGCGGCAAGTCGGGCAAAGACTTGAATCCCTTTACCTCAAGGATGAAGCGGAATCGAAGATAGCGCCGGAAGAGCTCTGGAAAAGAATGGAGACTTTTGACACGGAGGCTGAAATGGCCCAGTTCTTCAACTCCTTTGCCGAAAGACAAAGACAAGAGATAGCCGAATACATTTTTACTCATGTAAATATGTTCAAAGGGAGAGGACCGGTCTTTTCGGAGCACTACGATTCGACCACTCATCTTTTGGAATAAAACCTGCCGTGCAGGCATCGTACCTATCTGCGGGAAAGCGCTTGACAACCCTTTCTCAACCATTAGAATGGCCGGGATAATTACCCAAAACAAGCAAACCGGGAGAATCTCTCAAGGCATAGAACTCAGAGGAGAAGCGGAATGGGAAGGGTTGCGGATAAGATCAAAGAATTGCGCGAGCGCGAAGCAAAAATCAAAGAAATGGGCGGGGCCAAAGGTGTTGCTTCTCAGCATGAGCGCGGGAAGATGACTGCCCGCGAACGATTGGACCACTTCTTTGATCCTGGCAGTTTTCGTGAACTGGATATGTTTGTAAAGCACCGAGGCACGTTGTTTGGATTGGACAAATTGGATATCCCTGCCGACGGCGTTATAACCGGCTACGGTACCGTCAACGGCCGCCAGGTGTTTGCTTTCTCCCAGGATTTTACGGCTCGCGCCGGCACATTGGGAGAGCAGCATGCCAAGAAGATCTGCAAGGTTATGGATCTTGCTCTGAAGGCAGGCAAGCCCTTTGTCGGCTTTAACGATTCGGGTGGTGCCCGAATCCAGGAAGGTGTTGACGCTCTCTCAGGCTACGGCCAGGTTTTTTATCGCAACGCCATTTCCTCCGGCGTGATTCCTCAAATATCCGCCATCTTGGGCCCATGTGCCGGCGGTGCTGTTTACTCGCCGGCTATGACAGACTTCGTGCTCATGGTCAAAAACACCAGCTATATGTTTATCACCGGACCGGATGTCATCAAGTCGGTGTTGGGCGAGGTCGTGACTCAGGAAGACTTGGGCGGCGCCATGGCTCACGCTTCCAAGAGCGGGGTGGCTCATTTTGCTTGCGAGAACGATTCCGACGCCATTGATCATATCAAAAGGTTGTTGAGCTTCCTTCCGGACAACAATATGGAAGATCCGCCCATCGTGCCGTTAGGAGATGATCCGGCGCGGATGGATCCGGCACTCGATGCCATTATCCCGGACAATCCCATGGGTGCTTACGATATAAAAGATATCATTCGCTCTCTTGCCGATTTGGGCGATTTCTTTGAAGTCCATCAGTACTATGCGGCCAATATGGTGGTCGGATTTATTCGGTTGAACGGCAGAAGCATCGGCGTCATCGCTAACCAACCTAAAGTCCTGGCCGGCTGTCTCGATACCGATTCATCGGATAAGGCCACACGCTTCATTCGTTTTTGTGATGCCTTCAACGTCCCAATGCTGACCATTGCCGATGTTCCCGGGTACCTTCCCGGCAAGCAGCAGGAATGGGGCGGCATCATTCGCCACGGAGCCAAGTTGCTCTGGTGCTATTCAGAAGCAACTGTTCCCAAGGTGACTTTGGTGGTTCGAAAAGATTACGGCGGCTCCTATCTGGCGATGTGCTCTTCCGACCTGCGCGCGGACTTGACCCTGGCCTGGCCGACCGCGGAAATTGCGGTCATGGGAGCCGAGGGAGCGGCAAATATCATTTTCCGCAAAGACATCAGCGGAGCTGAAGATCCTGTCGCCAAGCGACAAGAAAAAATAGAAGAATACCGCAATCTGCTCTATAACCCGTACATCGCGGCATCGCGAGGCTACATCGACGGTGTTATCGTTCCCAGTGAAACGCGACCGCGCTTGATTGAAGCTTTTGAAATATTGGCCAGTAAACGAATGGCCCTGCCGCCGAAAAAACATGGAAATATTCCCATGTAGCCGACCGAGACGTCCTTTGCTGCGTTAGTGCTGTAGAACCCGGATTTCCAGAAGGTGGAATCCGGGCTTTTCATTTTATTGGACAGCATCTGCAGGATCTGTTTAAAAGCTGTTTCGAGTCGACTGCATTGAAGGAGCACAAATGATCGATGCTATTTTGACTCCCTTCCATGATTGGCTGGTGGAGCTCCGCAGACATTTCCACCAGTACCCCGAGCTAGCCTATAATGAATACGAAACCGCAGCCCAAATTGCACGGGTTCTAGACGAGCTGGGGGTTCCCTATCAAAAGGGCATCGGGAAAACCGGAGTGGTCGCGTCCATAAGTGCGAAGCAGTCCGGACCGACGGTGGCTCTAAGGAGCGACATGGATGCTTTGCCGCTGCTGGAGGCTAACGATGTATCCTATAAGTCAAAAAATCCGGGCGTGATGCATGCCTGCGGTCACGACGGCCATGTCGCGATTGTGCTCGGTGCCATACGCTGGCTGATCGAGAACCAATGGCCGGAGAAGGGGCGTGGCAGAGCTCTCTTTGTGTTTCAGCCGGCTGAAGAGAGTGGGGCGGGGGCAAAAAGCATGCTCGATTCCGGGAGATTTGCCTCTGAGGAGGTTGAAGCCATGTGTGCCGTCCACATGCACCCTGAGCTACCCGGAGGGCAGATGGGGATGGCAGAAGGGGTCAGCAATGCTGCGTCTTCAAGCGTGCGCATACGGCTGATCGGCAGGGGAGGGCATGGAGCCCATCCACATCTATGCGCCGACCCCATTGTCGCCGGCTCCTACTTGATC
>JAVEVM010000265.1:0-5620 GCA_034005055.1 Desulforhabdus sp.
TCCTTACATTCCACTGATCATCGTCAACTGCATCATCATCTGCCGCTGTGAGGTGTGCGCTTCAAGACAGTCGATGTTTACGGCGGCTGCGGATGCCCTGGGACAGGCCGGCGGATTCGCCCTGGCTCTGGCCAGCATTGCCGCTGTTCGAGAGGTGCTGGGGACCGGCCAGCTGTTCGGCATTCAAGCTTTGCCGACGGTTTGGCCCAACTGGATCATCATGATCCTGCCTCCCGGCGCCTTCATGACTTTGGGGCTGCTGCTGGGAGCGGTCAATTGGATTCAACTGCGCCGATCTGAGAAAGCCGGCCAAACGAGCGAGTAGCGGCAATGCATTACCTGACCGACATCATTTTGATCGCTCTTGGGGCGGCGCTGATCAATAACTTCGTCCTCTATTATTTTGTCGGGATTTGTCCCTTTATCGGCGTTTCGCGAAGGATCGACATGGCCATCGGGATGGGCTTTGCGGTGACTTTTGTCATCTCCATTGCGGCTTTCTTGAGCTGGACGATCACCACTTTTATGTTGAAGCCGGGGGCGCCTGTATCGAAATGGGCTGCGGGCTTTTTCATGCCCGCTGCATCTGCGGCCCAGGTCGATCTGACTGTCTTGAGCTACATCGTGTATATTTTTGCCATCGCTTCTTCGGTTCAGTTTGTTGAAATGTATGTGCGCAGGTTCTACCCGTCGCTGTATCGTTCTTTTGGTGTTTTCCTGCCTTTAATAACCACCAATTGCGCCATACTCTTCGCCTGTTTGATCATTTTCAGCCGCATCGTGGGAGTGGATAATCCGGCGGACGCCTGGGACATCGGCAGAGCGTTGACATTGGCTGTTTTCGGCGGGATCGGCTTTACCATCGCCATCACCATTATGGCCGGTATTCGTGAAGAGCTGGAGCTGTGTGACATTCCCAAGCCACTCAAGGGAGCCGGCATTACTTTGATTGTTGCGAGCATTCTGGCAATGGCTTTCATGGGATTTACCGGGGTCGATTCGGGTTTGAAGAGCGCCTTGACGCCGGCAGCGGTCGAGCACACCCAAAGCGCCGAAGAGTGAAGAAAAGCCTTGTATAAGAATTTGATTTAATGCTCCTGAATTCCTGTATGCGGTAACAAAGGGGAGGCTCCATTTTGATCTGGGTAACTGTAACTCTTGCTGCTGCTACTCTGGTAGGAATGGCGGTGGCTATGTCGTATATTTTGGGCTGGGCGAATCGGGCCTTTCAAGTGCAGGTCGACAGCCGGGTGGAAGCTGTTATCGATGTTTTGCCGGGAGCCAACTGCGGTGGCTGCGGTTATGTCGGGTGCAGCGACTATGCCGAGGCCGTGGTCACCGGCCGTGCCCCGGTCGACAAATGCAGTGTGGGAGGCAACAGGTGTGCGGCTGCTGTGGCCGAAATTATGGGGGTGGAAGTCGCACAATCGTGGCCCTATCGTCCCATCGTGCATTGTGGAGCCCACTATGGCGATCGGCTTTTCCGCTCCGAGTACCGCGGAGAAGCCAGCTGCACGGCGGCCAATCTGGTTGCTGGAGTTCAGGGCTGCACATACGGCTGCCTGGGATTTGGCGATTGCGCACGAGCCTGCGATTTCAATGCGATCGACATCATCGACGGATTGGCGACTGTGGACTACAACAAGTGCGTCGGCTGCGGCGCTTGTGCCAGAGCGTGCCCGAGGAATATCATCAGCATGATTCCGTTCAAGTACGAGCAAATGCTCGCGGTGACCTGTTCAAACAAGGACATTGGCGAAGAGGTCAAAATTGTCTGCAAGGTCGGCTGCATCGGGTGCAGGGCCTGTTCCCGCTTCTGCAGTCTGTTCACATTTGAAGAAAACTTGCCGGCAATAGATTATGCCAGTTACTGTACTGACTTCATGGATCAGCTGGAAAAGGCGGTGAAAAAATGCCCAAGGAAGGGCATCGTCTTCATGGGCAAGCCTTCGCCCAGAGATCTTGAAGCGGTGGAAGACCAGCCGCTTCCGCGCGTTATCGAAGCTGATTTCAAGACTACGGTCGATGATACCGAGTGGCGGGGGTGAACAGCATGGAGCATGGAGCGTGGAGTAAACAGGCTCGGCCTGATTGCTGAAACATATGGTTGAAACAGGTGATTATAATGAAGCCGAGAAGCCAGCTGGATGAAGGTGCACCGGGGGCGATGAGACGATGCAGTTCTGTCATTTTTGCGGTATTATTGGTAGAATTGCTGACCGGCATCCCTGCTTGGGCGGACTTTTCTTTTTCCGTCACAAGCGACCAGAGGAACTATACCGGTGCAGGTGTTTATAATCATCGGGATTATTTTTTGGGTGTGGTGCTGGCACTCAGAGAACGGGGTGCCGGAGCCTTTATGATCAGCCCTGGCGATATCGATCCGCCGGAAGGCACGAAATGGACCATTGAGAGTCTCCTCGGTGCCGATTATCAGTGGTATCCGGTCGTGGGCAATCATGAGCTCCCGGGCCAAGGTTATGAATCCTATAGAGGTCAGAACCTGGAATGGCTGAGAAACTATAATTATGACCTAAATGGGGTCAACGTGCCTCCGGATATTGTCAACCCTGGTCCAACGGGCTGCCCGGAAACAACGTTCTCTTTTGATTTCGATAATGCTCATTTCGTCATATTGAACGAATATTGCGATATGGACGGCGACTCCGCCACGAAGGGCGATATTCCGGATCATCTCTTCGACTGGCTGGAAAATGACCTGGCAGCCACCAAGCAGCAGCACATCTTTGTGTTCGGCCATGAGCCGGCGCTTCCTCAGCCGGATGCCGACAACGGCCGGGAAAGGCATATGAGCGACAGTCTTAACGCTTATCCTGCTAACCGCGACCGATTCTGGTCACTGTTGAAAAGAAACGCCGTAGTGGCCTACTTTTGCGGTCATACCCACAACTACAGCGCTGTTCAAATAGACGGAGTCTGGCAGTTGGACTCGGGTCACGCCCGTGGGCGAGCCGACACCGGAGCCCCCAGCACATTTTTGGTAGTGAAGGTTGCTGGGGGGAAGGTACACTATTCTGCTTATCGCGACAACCATGACGGCATCTATGACTACGATGACATCGTTCATACCGGAGTGCTGAAAGATTCATCCGTACCGGCAAGCCTTGCTGTACCTTTGTTGCTGCTCTTTGCATTTCTGTTTTATTCATTCCTGTTCGTTAGAAAGCGGCTTCATTGACATTGGGACGGCGCTCTGCCTGCTGGAGCCGGCCACAGCTTTCACCGCAATATCCTGTACTTTACCGTAGGCGCCGTCCAATTGCTCGGTCAGTTTTTCGATCTGTTTTTTCTGCGAAGCGACCATTTGTTCGAGTGCCTCGATCCTGGCCTGTAGGACGTTTTTCTCTCCCTCGAAGCCGCGCACGAGCAGCTGTTCGTTCTTGGCTGCTTCGGAGGAGAGCTTTGAGGTCACCTCCTTGACCGCTTTGTCGAGCTCTCGTTCAAGCTCCTTTGGGAAGCCGTCCACGCGCGCCTGCAGAGCATCCATCAGCTTTTCACGCTCAGCCACCGCCTGTTCCCGCTCCTTGAGCTCGCTTTCCTTGTCTCTGGTGTGCTTATCGAACTCCTCCCGTTTTCCCTGCAGTTCTTTATCAAGTTTACTGATCTGATCGGTGAGCTGGTTGATCTTCAGTTCTTTTTCCCGCTCGAAGCTGTATTGGTATTCTTCCTGTTCGCGCCGCCTTCTTTTTTCCTCCTGTTCTTTTTGCTCCTTCAATGCATCGCCGTGCCGTTTCTTTTCTGTTTCCCAGTCGGTTCGGGTCTGGTTGATCTCCGTTTCAAGCAGCTCTTTGCGTCGCGTCATCTCATTTTCAAATACCTGCTTTTGCTGCTTCTGCGCTTCCAGAAGGGCGGCCAGAGCGAAAGCGGATCTTTCTATTTCGAAGAGCTCCTCCAGTTCCTTTTCCTTGATCTCTATGGCTCTTCTCATTTTATTATAGCGCTCGGTTTCTTCCTCAAGCTTGGCGGCAATATCGGTCAACGCTTTGCCGGTCTCGCTCTTCAATTCGTTCACCGCTTTGATCACTTTTTCGGTGGTGAGCGCGTCGGCCGCTTCTACGACTTCTCGGCGCTCCCTCTCCTCCTTGGCTTTTACCGGCTTGAGCTCGGTTTGCGCCTGAATCTCCAAAGCTTTCCGCAGCTTGTTGTACGCCTCGATCATCTCTTTCTTGGTATTGGATGTTGTGATTTTAGGAATGTCATCGCCTATAGGGTTCATTGTGCTACCTCCAGTAATAATCAGGGTGATCGTGCAACCATGTCGGTCATTGCGCAGCCGTGCTCAATTCTGCACAAAGGGCAGGGCGGTGGCAAGAGTTGAGTTGTCCCTGTTTTGTTGTCCAAAGTGAAAACTCTTTGCTTGGTACCTGCCGTGAGGTATTCTTACTAGCCTATGGGGAAGGACAGAGCCTCTATTCCACTTCTAAAGGAGTTTGGACATGTACGCGTTAGCTGTGAATGGAAGCCCGAGGAAGGGCGGCAACACCGAAGCGCTTCTGAGCCACGTACTTGAGCCGCTGGAAAAAGCCGGCTGGAATACTGAGCTCATTCAGGTCGGAGGCAAAAAGATCCGCGGCTGCACCGCCTGCTTCAAATGTTTCGAAAACAAGGACTTGCGCTGCTCCGTTGACAATGACAGGTTCAATGGGGTCATGGAGAAAATGCTTCAAGCTGATGCTTTAATTATCGGATCGCCGACCTACTTTACAGATGTCAGTGCCGAGATCAAGGCCCTGTTGGATCGTTCGGGGCTGGTTGCTTTGGCCAACGGCCGCGCTTTTGCCGGAAAAATCGGGGCCGCTGTTGTGGCGGTGCGGCGGGCCGGCGCAACCCATGTTTTTGACACCATCAACCACATGTTCCTGATGTCGCAAATGATCGTCCCCGGCTCCACGTATTGGAATGTCGGCATAGGCCTGGAAAAAGGCGCGGTGAAAGCAGACGACGAAGGATTGAGCAACATGCGCAATTTGGGCGAAACCATCGCCTGGCTGGGCAAAGCAATGAAGCCCAATATGGCTGCCTTTCCCAAAGATCTCAACTTCTTCAGCTGAGCTGAAAGTAACACGTGTTCCGGTAGCCTAAGGTTGCATTCACTTGTTCCCAAGCGCCGTTTGGGAACCCACGGAGACGCAGCCTCAGTTCGCACCTCGAAATATCCAGCTCGAAGCTGTTCCATTGATGCGCGGAGAAGGGCCGACTTCAGTCCATAAGCTAAAGGATGGAAATTCTTCAGCCCGTTGCCCCGGAAGTAGTGATGAAGTCAAAATCAGAGCCATATTGCTTTACCCGTCCTTAATTTCGATTTCATCGTGATTTGGCCTTGTCTTTTTCATCTTCGCGGTTATGCTTAGTTCGTGCTAGTTGAGTACGCTATTTTGAGTTATGCAGGAAATCGATCTTTCGCCAGTACGATGATGCGGTTTCAGGGTAACTCCGAGTACCGCACCAAAAAAGCAGTAGAAGAAAATACCAAATCAAAGAAAGGTTTAAGAAAATGGCGGAAGGTCAAGTAAAATGGTTTAATGACAGCAAGGGTTATGGCTTTATCGAGGCTGACAGTGGACATGATGTCTTTGTTCATCACACAGCCATTCAGGGC
>JAVEVM010000266.1:0-5613 GCA_034005055.1 Desulforhabdus sp.
TCGCCGCGCTTCCCGCCCCGGGACGCTTGAGGCTATAATGCCGCCGCACGTGGGGCGGTAGCTCAGCTGGGAGAGCGTCGCGTTCGCAATGCGAAGGTCGGGAGTTCGATCCTCCTCCGCTCCACCAAGACAACATCCCTGCAATGTCCAAATTGATTCAAAATTTTCAATAAAAACAGGACATTACTAAAAATCCCGTCCGGGGGTATCCATTGAAATCCGACGGTAACTGACGGTAAGATTGGCGGTAACACGCCTACCGCAGATGGGGTTACCGTCACATGGCACTTACCGACACCGCAACCCGTAGCGCCAAGCCCGCGGAAAAGCCGATCAAACTCACCGACGGCGGCGGGCTTTATCTCCTTTTGCAGCCCAATGGCTCCCGCTGGTGGCGCTTCGATTACCGCTTTGACGGCAAGCGAAAAACCCTGTCGATGGGGGTTTACCGGATGTGAGCCTCAAGGACGCCAGGAACCGACGGGACGAAGCGCGCAAACTGCTGGCGGCGGATGTGGACCCCGGAGAAATCCGCAAAGCGAAAAAGACGGCACGAACCGAGCAAGCCGCCAACAGCTTTGAAGTCGTCGCCCGCGAGTGGTTTGCAAAATACTCGACAGGCTGGGCAAAGAGCCACGCGGACAAAATCATCCGTCGACTAGAACGCGATATCTTTCCGTGGCTGGGAAGCCGCCCGGTCGCAGAAATTACCGCGCCCGAGCTTTTGCAGTCGCTCCGTCGAATCGAAGAGCGAGACGTCCTAGAAACGGCGCACCGGGCTTTGCACACAACAGCCACGCTCGTTACCGCCGTTACCGCCGTTACCGCTTCAGCTTTGGTGACCTTTGGAGCAACTCGCTCCAGTCAGGTTGAATACTTCAACGTGTTGGCGACATTTGCAGGTACAAGTTATCCTTGTTCCGCTACGCCCATATGGCTCAACCAACAAACACCAAAAAAATGGCTGTATATGTCGATAACGTAAGAATTAGATGGCGCGGAAAACTCTGGTGTCATCTCGTAGCGGACTCGCTAGAAGAATTACATTCTTTTGCGCAGCTACTTGGTTTGAAACGACACTGGTTTCAAGACGCTGCGTCATACCCGCATTACGATGTGACTGTAGAAATACGACAAAGAGCACTACGTGTGGGTGCATTGAAAGGAAGCAGGGTAACCATAATTACATGTGCTCGCAGCATGAAAGCAGAACTGTTGCGAGAGCATAAGAAACAGTCCCCGCAACTCTCTTTGTTTTGTTCTCTGATGACAGCTGCCGATTAAGTTGCTCCTCTCTAGAGCTCAAGTTTGATCCGCCACCCATTCCTGCGTACGTAAATGTTTATATCTGCGCCCACACTTGATGACCTGTTGAGGCGCGTTTATGAAAAGCTTTTAAGAAGCAAGAACCGAGTGGAGCCAAGCCGTGGTGAAGCAACCGAGTTGTCTGGCATCTTGCTGCAAATCAAGAATCCGAGAGCCCGCCTTAGCAGAACCGAGAACAGGGGAAATTTGTTTAGTTCCCTCGGGGAGCTTATGTGGTATCTAGCTGCGACCAAGGATCTTGCCTTCATTAGTTACTACATTAATCAATACAAGAACGATTCCGAGGACAACAAGACCATATACGGTGGCTATGGCCCAAGGCTTTTTAACGCTCGGGGCCAAAATCAAATCGAGAACGTTCTCGCGCTTCTCAAGGAAAAACCTCATTCTCGTCGTGCAGTCATCCAGTTGTTTGATGCCGAGGATATTGCGATACCGAGAAAGGAAATTCCCTGTACTTGTACGCTCCAGTTCATGATTCGAGAGAATCATTTGCATATGCTTACCAATATGCGCTCTAACGACGCATTCCTTGGCCTCCCGCATGATGTATTCACTTTCACCATGCTTCAAGAAATAATGGCCCGATCGCTCGCCGTGGAATTAGGGCCCTACAAACATTCCGTTGGAAGTCTTCACCTTTATGCAAGAAACATTGCAGGGGCGAAACAATTCCTAGAGGAAGGGTGGCAATCCAATGTACCAATGCCTTCAATGCCAATGGGCGACCCATGGCCGTCTATCAAGCAGCTGTTAGATGCCGAGGCCGCAATTCGACAAGGTTATGAAACCAAAATTCCACTATTGGATCTTGACCCATACTGGGCTGATCTTGTGCGTCTTCTTCAAATATTTAGACGCTCCAAGGACAACGACACTAGAAAAATCAGTAGTCTGAAAAGAAAAATGGCGTCGCGCACCTACGATCCCTATATAGGTAAGAAGCAGAGCAAGAATGTCGTAGTACATTCGGCCCCGGAGCAGTTGGATCTACCAGCCATCCTGGAAACCATCCCGGATCCACAATAAAGATAAAGTAGCGAATGCACAAAGCCCTATCATCTCTCCTAGGTCGGCTAGATAATCCAGAATTCGCAGCTGCGAACGTTATTCCCTGGAGCTCGCCTGTCCCTTCATTCGGCGATCTCTCGAATTCAACTTTGGCAACACTTGGGCTCAATCCAAGTAATCGGGAGTTTGTGGATTTGAAAGGGGCGGAGCTGGATGGAGGTCACCGCCGATTTCATACGCTGAAATCCCTAGGCCTTGAAAGATGGTCCGACGCAAACGCGCACCATGTGCGTTTAATTGCCGACTCCTGCCGGCGATACTTCGTTCGAAACCCTTATGACCTGTGGTTCAAGGGCCTAGACAACATTATTTCTGGTACGAAAATATCCTATTACCACGACAGGGAAAAAGCGTGCCATCTAGATCTGATCCCTTACGCAACTGCATGCAAGTGGACCGACCTTTCATCTAAGCAACGTACAGCACTTCTTGCGCTAGCGGGCGATACTCTTGGCCTGCTGTTGAAAGAATCACCAATTCGACTCTTGGTTCTCAACGGAATGACAGTTGTCGATAGCTTGCAGCACATAGCCAACGTCGTTCTGGAACGAGAGGTTATTCCTGATTGGACGTTGCCCCGGAAGTCAGGGGTAGGAGTAAAGGGAATTGCTTATAAGGGCGTTATACGAGAAATAGCCGGCGTTCGACTTAAGCAAAAAGTTTACGTACTCGGTTTCAATCACAATATTCAGAGCAGCTTTGGCGTAACGTCCCAAGTTAAATCTTCCATCCGAAATTGGATTGCCGGCTCTGCAAGGCAAGTTCTTTCATGAGACATCAAGATTACCCACTTGCACAACAGCTCTGGCAAGGCTTAGACCTGTTTAGCCAACAAGTTAGGTCGCTTCAAGGAATTAACAATCCCGCGTATCGCGATAGCCTGATCGAACAATTTGTTGAGAGCATCCGTCGCATCAGGTATGTCACTCTCATATCCAAACGTAGCGTTTGCGATGACCGCGCTGATCCTTCGAGCGAACTGTTCGATCCTGAAAAAGCTGCAGTTTTACGCCATCGTCAAGGAGCCAATGACGAGGCATTTTGGATGGTTTTTCTTTCTGTTCATTTTGGGAAACCACGGAAGAGCGGCTGGCGGCTGGTTCGAGACATATACGGGCGGCTGGGTGACGGAGGATATTGGGATTGGGCAACCACAAGTGCCGCACCCGGGGCATTTCGCCACTGGCTATCTGCGAACCTGGCTACATTAAAAGGCGGCGACGGTGTCGTTCGTCGTTTCGGCAATCATCGCAAATATCAAAGCCTCCACCCCTACGCAGCATCTGGAACTGGCGATGCCATCGAAAGCTATGTGAGTTGGGTAAAGCCGTTTACTACGCATGATCACCTAATTCAAAATGCAGCCCTTCAAACGAACGCGGATCCTCGCCGGATGTTTGACTATTTGTACGATTCGATGAATGCCGTCGCTTCATTCGGGCGAACTGCGAAATTCGATTATCTAACGATGATCGGAAAACTAGGATTAGCACCCATCGAGCCCGGGTCAACTTATATGCAAGGTGCTACAGGACCTTTTGCTGGAGGTAAATTGCTGTTCGATGGAAATACGGCAAGCAACCTCAATCGAGTCGATCTCGATACATTGTTAATTAGACTTGATTCGTACTTGAACGTTGGCATGCAGGTCATCGAGGATGCGTTGTGCAACTGGCAAAAAAGCCCCGGTGAATTTAAGGCATTTAAGGGCTAAGTTTCGCTCGCCCAGCTATATCGCGTCTTTAGATTGTTGAGTTGCTTTGGGCTAACGAGTCCACGATGCTGGAGTTGACCAACTATCACACCAGGCGACACGCCAACCACTTTTGCAAACCTGATTACTTCGCGCCCATTAAGGGGAAGTTCAGATAACCCTTGGTGGAACTCTTCTGGAATCAACGCATTAGCGGCAAATTCGTTGGCCTCCTGCTCCTCTTTCAAAGACGACCTATCAAACCCTTCCAAGAAAAGCGCTTTCTTGCTGTGAAGGAGAAGATGGCCTGCTTCATGGAAAAAGGTAAACCAAAAATGGTCATCTGATAGAAATCTAAAACTCAGTAGAAGCAGCGCCTTGTGTGGCGAAAGGAACAGAGTAGCTCCACTAGCCCTGCAACCAGTTGGCGCCCGCACGATAACTACTGCAACACCGCATTCCGCGCAAAGCCGTTGAAGCTTTGGAACAAAAATTTGGGGGTCTCTTTTCCGGGTCAACGAGCGAATTTCAGGAAGCGTGTCACGAAATCGCTTGGCATCCCAATGCTTGCAATCGACTAATGTACTTTCAATTTCACCTTGACGGAGCCAAGCCGCTACTGCTCCTGGGTGAGAGTCGAACGAAGGCGATTTCCTAAAGGACGTCGCTTCAAGGACATTGTGATAGCTTTCCCGCCATCGCGTCGCGCTGGCCACATCAAAAAACCGAAGGCACTCGACGAGTTTTTCGGCTGTGTGGTGAACAGGCCTGATCCAACCAAAATTAATCATGTCCTTCACGGGGAGTTCTTTGAGCCACGACTCCTCCGTGGAACTCGATAAACGAGCAACGTCTTCGCGATACTGACGCTCGCGGTTTGTCCAAAAAGTGGCCGAGACGCCAAGAACAAGTTCCAGTTGCTGCGCAACCTTGCTTGTAATAGGCAACATCCCACGAATCAAACCGTTAGTGTAATCTACCGAGTATCCAATTTGCGCGGCGAACTCAGTTAGCAGTAACTTCTTCTCCCCGAGGATATCGGCAACTGTATCGCCAGGTGGCGAGATCCAATTAGGCTGGAATGGGCTATGTTCAATCATGGTTGCCCTCGATTCGTAAAACTTTGACGCGGCTGACCTTTGCCCAATCTATCGCCCCAGATCCAAGAAGTGGGACAGCGGTGTGGTTTGCGCAGAACACCATCTGATAACCATCACATAGGCTTATAGCAAATTGGTTCGCATTGTCACCCTCGAGTTCCCGTGGGGAACCAACGACAAGGTCCGTCACGCAAGAGGCCGCTCTTAAATCAGCAAGTCTCCGCTTGAGCTTTTCTGCGACATGCACCCCGAGTTTACGCTTCGCAATGGTTTCATTCTCACACAATTGCCGCAGCGATTTTTCGGAAAAGGCTAATTCCAAGGGCATTAGGAAAGTTGGCCCCTGCTAGCGCACCAACAACGTCGGCAGTTCGGGGATGGTTTCATATTCGCCAGATATTACTTCATCCGCCTTGGAAGCTC
>JAVEVM010000267.1:0-5610 GCA_034005055.1 Desulforhabdus sp.
ATTTCAGTCATTTGCTCGGGGGTGGGGGCTTGTCCCATCATCGCCATTTGTTGCTGGTAACGGCCAACCTCCCGATCATAATCCTCAGCTGAAATTTTCATCCCGTTCACAACGGCAACAGTTTCGATTTTTTTGGGTTCCTTAGCCTTTGCTTGCTTATCCTGAGCACATGCAGTCGGAATCCAATTGGCCGTGAGGAAGGAAAAGGCCAGCACAAAGATCCACCAATTGTTCTTTGAAACCATAACGTAAGCTCCTCTTAATCTAATTAAATGATGGCCCCACACAGGGTTCCTGAATTTGCAAGATCGGCTACCGGGGTGGGAAGTCGTTAGATCCGCAATAAAATCAGCGGAATCTTGGTCAGTCTCTATATATCAATTCGACGATAGGAGTCAATTGAAGTGTTGGTCCATTTTCCCCGACCGCGCATTCTCGATAAATTTCTTAACCAATCTCTCCCCGCAAGTACATTTTTCTCAAATCTTCGGGAAATTTTTCGATTGCATAGCGGAGCATGGTGCGCGGCATTATCCTGCAGTGCTTGTTGAGAAACTCCTGTTCCGCTGCAAGATCGCGCTTGCCGATTTCCCGGAGCATCCAACCGACGGCTTTGTGGATCAGATCTTCTTTGTCGGCCAAAAGCATTCGGGAAACATCGAGAGCGTCGGCGAAATCTTCCCTCCTGATAAAATGGAAAGTGGCCATAACGGCTATGCGCCGTTCCCACAAACTGACCGATCGGGCCAGATCGTAAAGTATCCGCCTGCTCCGGTTGAACAGGTGCGCACCCACGACATGCTCGGCCGAGACATCGACCAGATCCCAATTGTTGATAAAAGCGGTGTTTTGCAGGTACAAGCGATATATGGCGGCACGGCTTGGCTCGTCTCCCTGTTTATATTGGAGAACCAGCATCAGCAGTGCCAGCAGCCTCTCTTCATGAAAAGGAGAATAGAGCAACTGTTCGGTTTCTTTGAGAGGGAAGGCTTTATATTGCCTGGCGACTTTTCTCAGCAACGGAACCTGGATTCCCAGAAACCTGTCTCCCTCTCCGTATCCTCCTGGACCGGTCTTGAAAAATCTCTGCAGGATTTCGGCTTTTTCCTCATTGGCAAGAGTTTTGAGCTGCTGACGAATCAAGCTGTTGGTCATATCGATCCTTAGTCCGTGTACAGCTACTCGCGGTGTGTTTTTCTCGGCTTGGGCAGAAAGACGCTGAAAACCGAGCCCTTGCCCAATTCGCTGGTCACCTGGACACGCCCTCCATGGCCTTCCACTACAGCCTTGACGGTTGCGAGTCCGACTCCGTAGCCGTCTTTTTTCTGATCGTGCTGTCCACGATGAAACAGATCGAAGATGTAAGGCAGCTCCCTGGCATCTATCCCCACTCCATCGTCGCTGATCCTCACGATAATCTCGTCATCGGTTTCCTCTGAAGTCATTTTTATGGTCCCGTGCTCGGTGGAAAATTTAAGGGCGTTGTCGAGGAGATTAGTGAAAACGCGGCGCAGCCGATTCAAATCAGCTTCAATGATGGGCAGCGGATCTTCGATCCGGAACTCCAAATTCAATCCTCTCATCGAAGCCCTCAACCGATATGCCTCGAATAACTCCAAAAGCTCCTTGTCGAGAGAGACGGCTCGAAAATTCAATTTCAGCTTCCCGACCTCCAGCCGGGAAAACTCGAGGAAATCGTCCACCAAGGCTTCCAATTTGGCGGCCTCCTGGTTAATGATCCGAAGATATTCCATCTTTTTTTCATCGTCCAGGGAGTCCGATTTGTTAAAAAGACGAAGTCCAAGACCATGTATGCCCGTGAGCGACGACCGCATGTCGTGGGCAAACATCGAGACAAGGTTGGCTTTTTCACGCTCCAACATCTTCAGCTGGGAAATATCCGTGATAACAGAAAAACTGCCCTTAAGAGATCCCTGCTCGTCAAGAATAGGCACAGTGGAAACAAGGGTTGAAATCTTCTGCCCCTCCCTGTTCTCCCAGGTCGCTTCGTATGATTGGATCTCCCCGGTTAGCTTGCTGCTCATTTTCTCGAGCAGCATGTTCAGCTGGCTTCTATCGATAAAATCCTCCACCTTGCGGCCGATGATCTCGTCTCGGGCTCGTCCCCACATTTCGCAGAGTTTGTCGTTAACATAAGTTATGATGCCTCTGTCATCCTCTAATTCGAGCCCCTCATTCATGGTTTCCACCAGTTCCCGGTAGCGCGCTTCCCTTTCCCGCAATACGCTCTGAATTCGCTTGCGCTCGCCGATCTCTCGTTCCAGTTCGCGCACCTTTTCTTCCAGTTCGCGAGCCTGATCCATCAGCAGACTCTCCCGCTCCTGATAGTAATCGATCTTGCTCTTCAATTCGGTGGGCGAGACTTTTAAATCGGCGAGAATCTCACCGTAGACTTCCGTCAATTCCTGGCGCTCCCTGGGCGAGAAGACGGTCCCCTGCTGCATGGCCTTGTGAGCCGCCGCCGAACCGATGGCACCGGCCAGGTATTTTTCCACCGCACCATGCAGATCAACCAGTTGCTCGATGGATATCTGCTTGGCTTCTCTGATTCCGGTCTCACCAAGAGATCTCTTAAATACAGCCGTGGCCTCCGCATCTGCAAAGTATTGAGCGAGAAGCGTCACTATTTCGGTTTTTTTGGCCTCCAAATTGATGTAGGCTTCCCGATGCCGTGTCCTTTGCATCGGAGGGCCAACGTTCAATGCCCCGACAAAATCTTCTGCCAGGCTTCTCTCTTCATTGGTTTCTTGAAAAAAGAGAGAGCCGACAAAATAAAATCCTACATTGAACAGCATGCTCCAAAGAACCGTATGGCTCAATGGGTCCAATCCTTCAATGCCAAACATCTGCTCAGGCTTAAGCAGCCCGATCCCCCACGGTCCCGCCTCCAACAGAGAGGAAGAAAGCCATCCGTTTCTTACAAAGGAGGGCAGCATTTGCGTATAACACCAGACCAGAAAGCCCGCGCTGAGCCCTAGAATTGCCCCTTCCGTGTTCGCTCTGCGCCAAAAAATACCGCCGAGTATGGCCGGCGCAAACTGGAGTACGGCGGCGAAGGAAATGAGTCCAATGCTTACAAGCATGTAGGGCTGAAAAATCCACTCCTCAAAGCCATAGCCCAGCAAAATCAAACCTGCTACGGCCGCCCAGCGACATTTCAACAGATGCCGCTTCATAAAATTGAGCCAGTTGACCCATTCAACCAGCGGCAGCAGAAGGTGATTGGTGGTCATTGTCGCCAGCGTCACCGAAGCGATCATGATCATCCCAGCGGCGGCAGAAAATCCGCCAATAAAGACCAACAAGGTCAACCATGGTCTGACGTATCGCATAGGCAAAAGCAGAACAAACCTGTCGGCATCGCCGGCCGCATAGCCCATGAGCAATCCGCCCAGGGCAATGGGGAATACAAAGATGTTAATGAGCAGCATGTAGAGAGGGAATAACCACATGGCCGTGAGAATGTGTCTTTCATCGGAATTCTCCACCACAGCCACATGGAACTGCCTGGGAAGGAATAATATAGCGGACATGGAAAGAATAAAGTAGCTCATCCAGGTGAAATATCCCGACGGCTCGTCAGCCCAGGATGTTAGGGTATCCTTCAGAGAGCTTGCAGCGAACTGCTCGAAGAGATCAGCAAATCCATCGAACAAAAAGTAGGTGACAAAGCAACCTGCGGCAAGAAAAGCAACCAGCTTCACCACGCACTCCACGGCCAAAGCCATCATCATGCCTTCGTGACGCTCAGTGGGGTCGAGCCGCCTGACACCTAGAATGATGGTAAACGCGGTCAGCAGAGCCACAATGATTATACCCACGTGACTATGGAGCCATATTCCTTGCACGTGAGATGTTGTAGGATCTGATAAACCTTGGGCTGTTACCATGGAAAAGGTGGAGATGATCGCCTTCAGTTGCAGTGCGATATAGGGCAGGATTCCCACAATGGCAACTATGGAAGCTATTGCTGCAACAGGTTGCGACCTTTTATAACGGGCCGAAATGAAGTCGGCAATGCTGGTGATTCGATAGGCGTTCTTGAGCCGCACCATCTTGCGAAGCACTATCCACCAGAGCGCGATAAAAACGGTGGGGCCAAGGTAGATCGGCAGAAATAGAATTCCAGAAGTCGCCGCCTTGCCGACACTGCCGTAATATGTCCAGGCTGTGCAATAGACAGCCAGTGAAAGGGAGTAGACGAAAGGGTTGTTGGCCGGACTTTTGCCCTCAGCGGTTCGCCGTTCAACCCAGAGCGCAATGAGAATCAGGAATCCCAGATAAAGGCAGACGGCGGTAAGGACAACAGTTGGACTCAGCATCGCTAATCCCCAATTATCTCAGGATCGAGAGTCGGAGCTCAGTCGGCTGGTGCCGATCAAAAGCAGAATCACAATGAACACAGCCCACGCCGCGAAAAGAAAGGCGCATTCCAAATCGAACAGAGTCAGCAGCGGCCAGTTGAACAGCACAAAACCGGCAGCAAAAAACAGCACGTGAAATTCTTGCTGTCTCAATAGCTTGCACAACCGTTTCATAGCTCACCAGTTCTTTATGAAGATCTTCTCACGATCCGATCAACCGGTCGACCGGCATGTTCTTCATACCTTACAGGCTGCTTCCGATCTCCCTATAGACTGGAATCCGGGATAGATCATCTGAGATTCTCCACCCAAATCAGCCGCTTCGGTGCATTTGCGGATAAACGATAGTTAGAGGGAGACACCCTCGGATATCTTTCTTCATTGTCTGGATCGATCAACGTGCGCAGCTTATCAGCAGGGGTAAAGAAAAGATTTGATCCCGCTTGCGCAAAAAAGCTCGTGTCATGGAGCGAGCAATCAGCTTGAGCTTGTTCTTGAATATATTGACTCTTTACGAATTGGTCAATTGGCATTACAGTTGGTTGAATCGATTATTGGCCGATCTAGACTCCTTCCATTTGGCAGGTGCAGTTGCTTTGAGTCTACCTGGCAGGTGGTGCTCCGGCTATAGAAAAGAAGGTTCCCACAGTGCCTAAGCAGAGTGCCGGATTGCTCATGTACAGAAGACGGAAGGAAGGCATTCAAGTGCTCCTGGTTCATCCGGGCGGTCCTTATTGGGCGAACAAGGATCTCGGCGTTTGGTCCATCCCCAAAGGGGAGTATGCGGAGGGAGAAGATCCGCTTGAAACCGCCAGACGTGAATTCCGGGAAGAAACAGGTACAGCGGCTTTCGGCCAATTCCTACCCCTCACTCCGATCAAACAGGCGGGCGGCAAGAGAGTACAGGCTTGGGCCTTCGAGGGAGATCTCAACGCCTCGTCCATCAGCAGCAACACGTTTTCTATGCAATGGCCCCCCCGTTCCGGAAAACAGCAGACCTTCCCGGAAGTAGATCGTGCCGAATGGTTCACTATCGATACGGCAAGAATAAAGATACGCAAAGGGCAGGCCGCCCTGTTAGACGAACTGCTGGCAATTCTGGCAAAAACATGAAACGCAAAGCGAGTATTACTCTTTGATATCTTCGAAACTAGGAGAAAGCATGGAGAGATGAACGAGCCGCCATTTTCATGCATTATACCTGCTGGCCCTATTGCTGCTCTGT
>JAVEVM010000268.1:0-5581 GCA_034005055.1 Desulforhabdus sp.
TGCATGCGCTTGCCATGAGTATTTGGGCGGACGGCGGAGAGCCTTCCAGACACAATTGGATCCCCTCTCTGCTTTACGCCGCATTCATTGCTTCCATGTCACACCGATCTCTAGAAGGTGTGCACGTGCCCATTAACGTCAATTTTTTCCATCCACTGGAATATGCGGTACTGGCGATCTTTTTTTGCTGGAGCGGATCTGCCGTACTGATCTCGGGAAAGATCAGCCGTTTATTCTTTATGGTTGTTGCCTGCGGGTTTGCTTTCGCTGTGCTGGATGAGCTCCACCAGTTCTTTATCCCGGGGAGAGCTGCCACCCTGGTCGATCTTGTGCTTGATTTGATCGGTCTATGTCTGGGATGCTGTATTTTTTTTATCGGTAGACAGTTGCGCAACAGTGTTGTGAGAGATCGACCGGCGATTGCCGCCCGATAACCGGCCTTCGCTTCAAAGGATTTCGAATGAAAGATAAGCAGTCGTCTCTGCAGATGATGCAGGCCGATAACCACGATACCTTTTTTCGGTTAATCAATCCGGATGAATTCGCGCGCTATGGAATCGATGCCGAAGACGTTCCCATGGGAACATTTGCAGCTGAGGACCATCCCGGATTTCTACCCAGCCGCCTGGGCGGCAACGCCTATGGGCTCGGCTTGATCGAGCAGACTGCTCTGAGCAAAGCGGACACCGACTTCCTGGAAAGCCTCGATTATCAGGACATCCTTGAGTTGGGCCGGCATTCCAAGCGGCTCAATGCCATCTATCACAAATTGGGCCTGTTGATTCGCTTCAGTCAAGCCGGGCAGCGCTATTTCCTGATCCCCATTAATCTGGTTGCCCACTCGTTGCAGGATGTCAAAATCAAAGCCGATGAGATTGAAGAGCTGATCCTCGAGCATGCTTTGGAAACAGCCACCGAGCGACTGGACATCGGTCTTCTGACAGCAGGCCATGATCTGATCGTGCACGAGCTGACCGCTCGCCTCTCCAGCCATCGGATTTTTCTGTTCGAGTCACTGGAGAAGATCCGCTCCTGGCGGCTGCCGTTGGACATAGTTATTCTTCCCAAGGACATTTTTGAATACCTGTTGGAACAGCAGCTGCCCAAGGTTTCCAGAGCCGCCATAACCCGCAAGCGCCTCATCAATTACGCAGCCTATCTGGCGGGCAAACTGTACGATCTTCTGGAATCGCAAGGGAAGCTCATCATGCTTTCCAATTCTTTCGATCCAAAAGGAGATCAAACCTGCGAGGTCCGGTTTCGGAGCGATGAAGAATTAAAGCTCTTTCTTCTATTCTGCCACATCTACAAAACCAGGCAACACTATGATGGTAAACCGGGGCAACCGCTTAGAGCCCACGTTTCCGATCTGCATTACTATCTCAATCGGTTTGCTTTCTCCGAGCCCCATCTCAAACGGCTGCTTAATCAAAAAAAGCCTGAACAGCTCACTATCGAGCAGGTTAATCAGCTCGAGTATCTCAATCTCCGACTGCCGCAAGCATTCATCAAGGATGCCGAGAAGAAATGGAAATGGGTGATTGAGCCGTATTTTGCCACCAGCTACCGCATACACGATTCCACCCAGCACAGTCGGCAGTACTGGCAGGATCGCCTGGAATTGGATTGCCGGCTTCCGGAAGGTTTAGCCGTGCTGATAGGCAGGCCGCGTCAGCCCAGGGTTTCGCTTGAAAAGCTGGAAGAGGAGCTGAAAGCATCCGGTATGCAGGGATGCAGCTTGCAGCTGATTGCAGAATACCGCAATACGATCCGCTATCTGCTCGATGTGCTCAAGACCTTGGCGCAGATACGCAGTAACGACTTCCCCAAGCTTTCCGAGCTTGAGCGCGCCCGCCTCGCCAATCCGTTCAACGTTCGAGTTGAGAGCTTCGAGCCGGTTTTACAGCTGCTGAATCAAATTCTCAAAATAGAAAAAGTCCGTGAGATTCTAAACCCGGATCATATCGACGGTCAGAGCACTCCCATTCTGGAAAGCATTCACAAGCTCTCTCTGCTCGGATTCTCCCCCGATCAGTTGCGGGAGATTTTACTCATTGTGGTGGGGCATACCACCATGAGCCGCATTGTTTTCGGCAAGCTTCCGGCCAAGACATTGAAGCCTATTACCGACAAGGCGAGAGCCGGCAACTACCAGGAAATCCTGAGCCGTTTGCGTGTTTGCCGCCTGATGAGCATGGCTGAGATAGCGGCGGCATTTGGCGACACATTCACCGGGGAACAAGCAAGAGAGCTGTACCGGCTCTACGACGATGCCATCTATGTGGCGACCAATCCGAATTTGGACTGGGACAATCTGCACGATCTGCGCATCAGTACTCTCGGCGGGGCGCAGAACAAAGCCGTGCGCGAGATGCTCAAGTTCTTCAATCTCTTTGAATTTCTCGACACCTGGCAGGAGTTCCTGGACAAGAGCTCCATGCAAAAGGAAGTATTTTGCGATTACCATCCGGAGAAACTGGCCCAACTGGATGAGGCTCTCTGCCTTGCCCGGATAGCAAACCAATTCAAGCAGCAGTTCCTGGGAGACTATGTATTTGGGAAGTTCTACTTTTTCCGCCAGTTTTTGGATACCGAATTCCATGGAACCGGACACCTGTTCCCACGCCTTGGCACCAAGGCAGGCTTTATTCTGCTCTGGATTACCGTTAATGCCTCAAAAAGGCACGTCATTAACTTCAATCCCCTGCTGGCGGGCATACCGGCGGATCGTCACGAGCAAAGGATCAATAAAATCAAGGAAACGCTGCTCCGTATACCCATCGAGCGTTTACAGCCGAGATTCTTTGAGGATATTCAGAGAACACTGAGTGAAGATCGACCCGCTTTCATTTTCGATACCGGTATTCGCGTGATGAACAACCACAAAACTCGCGCCGTCGATGTCTCTTTTGTAGACGTCGATGAGAATATACGGCAGTTGGAGGTCTTGCTCACCCATCTCGAATCTCAGGAGCTCAGAGGCATCTCCCTCAGAAACCTGCAGGATATGGAGAGGCTTTTTTCCGAAGTGGAAAGCTTCCACGCATACCTCGACCGGGAAGGCTGCGATCTGCAGTGTGATATTTTCGCGAAAGCGGGTGGAGTCGAAGCCAAGAACAATGAGATTGAGACAATCGAGCAGAGGCTTCAGATAGTCTTGCGCAGCCAGATTTTCGTTCCGGAAGAAATCTACGACAACATCAGTGTGCTGGCCAAGCATTGTCCTGAAATCCTGCGCTTCATCTTGCCCGAGCTCCATGCGTTCGGCAACCTGATAGAAAATTGGCCGACCCGGCAGAAACAAATGCTTGGCGCTTACGTAATGCGCTGCATCGAGAAATTTCAAGCCCTGATCGTTAAGGATCGCAACGGCTTCCAGGATCGCAATACGTTCTATCAACTGGCCAAACAGGAATTCGGTCCCTTGGCGGAAGAAGGGATCGGCGCTACACACGCGCAAATGGAAACCCTCGAATATCTTGTTGACCGGATACAGCAACGTCCCGCCGTATATCAGAGTTTAACGATGGCGCTGCTGTTTCAGGAAATAGCCAAAATTGAAACCTATGCTGAGGCCCTGCCCGACCATGCCGATTGGTGGACCCATGCAGAAGCCGGCGCGCTCATCCTGGAGCGTTCGGAAGTTCTCGAAAAATACCAGTTGGGATCGCAAGTGGAAGAATTGGTTATTCTGCTGGTTCGCTATCACGGGCTGATAGGGCACGTTATCCTGGGCGAAGAACCGATCATTTCTCTTGAGCATCTCACGGCGAATAGCGATAAACGGGTTTTAGATGTTTTTGTGCTGCATGCTATTCTGGCAGCGGCAGCGGTTCAGGAAGGCTTGATGGTGGCGGATCTGCTGGATGCTTTTCTATCTTTCCGGGCGGTGGCTCTGGAGATAATCAAATCCAAAAGCAACTGGCAGTCCTGGCTTAAAGAGACCTTCCGCGAGACCGGCAGGGCCGTTCTGGCGGATTCTCAAGTGAGTGCCCACCAGATCGGCGTATTTCCCGCCGATCGCGAGCATTACTGCAGCTTTGCCGACGTTGACATGGAAGACGATGCGCTCTGGAGGGGGCGGCAGATTTCCGCGCTGGAGAGGCTGTTGAAGTTGATGGGAGCCACCTGGATCGATTATCAGGACATCCAGATGTATCTGCTCAAGATGCCCGTCAACTTCATCTATCACAAGAAGAAATTGAAAAGCGTCGGGTTGGCCACCTTCGAAAAGCAGCTCAAGCTGGCGTTGCGACTGTTGGATGTACTCTCTACCCTAAGTGCCGAGATGCGCTTTTACCTGTTCTACTGCCTGGATCACCTGGGTGCGGGCATAAAGATGTACGACTTTCATTTGCTGGCCAGTTTCATCGATCTGGAAGATTCTCTGAAGCTGCTGGTGCTTGCACTCCGAGCTTTTCATCAACACTTCGGCGAAGGAATCAAAAAAGGTCTGATAAGCTTCCGTCATCTGAGCCAAAATGTCGAGCAGCACCAGGAAGCGCTCCGCATTCTGCTCAAGCAAATCCCGCTTCCGCAGAGTTGTGACAGTGCACCGGAGCCCTTCTATTTCCCTCAAGCTTACGGCGGGATTTTGTTCCTAAAAAGTCGCCATCAACCGGTGCTGCAAGTGCGCTACCAGGAGGCAGTGCAACTCGATGAGATGATTCAATCCATGACATCGAAGTGGGACCAGGCGGAGCTCGCCAATCTTTTCCACGAGCTGGTCGAACAGCTTAGGCAAAATCTGCCTTACGACACCAATGCAATTGAGAAGGAGTTGAAGAAAGTCTACCTGCAGCAGCAGGAAAAAATCAACGACCTGATATTGAAGGAAATCCAGGAGCATCTCAATAAAGTTCGGGATTTCCCCGAGTTCCAGCGGGTTCAAGAGGACATAGCAGAGAAACAGTCAACGCTGCACTTTTCCGAAGAGCAGCGGTCTTTGTTGGAGGAAATGTGCGATTACCACAGTGCGAGAATTCGTGAGGCATACCTCGATTCGATCTATCTGCAGATCAATGAGATAAACTCGAAGGATCGTATCCAGAGCTACTGGAATGAATTAAAACACGAGCTCTTTTCGTACCGATCCTATCTCGGCAAGGAGTACGAGTCGCTCATAGCGGAATTTATCGATCAGAAGCTGCAGGAACTGGAACCTGAGCCGCGCGAGACTTATGGAGAAATCAATGAGTGTTGATAGAATCCTCGATGCTATCGAGCAGTATTTGAAAGTCAAAGAAGAGCTGCAGATCTCTTCAGTAGAACCGTGCCACGACTGGGATTGCGGATTGGCAAGCGAGCTCAGCGGGTGCTACGGATCTTCGCAACAAAACGAGCGACTGAACTGGGCTAGAGGCGCACTGGAGAAAGCGCTGAATGAATACGTGGACAATCGGCTGAGGGAAAGGATGAAGGCGGAAGCGGAAGGATGAAGGATGAAGGATGAAGGAGACAGGTGGGGTGATGAAATCATTCTGAAACAAGGCATCTGATTTGATCCCGTTTTTGTTCACCGACCGAGCAGGACCGCCTGATGCGCTGAAGTGGCCACTTTGATTAATCTCGTACCCCGAAG
>JAVEVM010000269.1:0-5561 GCA_034005055.1 Desulforhabdus sp.
ACTGTGAGCCAGGGAAACAGGGCATCTTCCTGAAACACCATGCAGCGATCGGGACCGGGATGGGTGACCTTTTTGCCGCCCAGCAACAGCTTTCCCGAACTAGGCACAATGAAGCCTCCGAGGATTTTAAGCAGTGTCGATTTGCCGCACCCGCTCCGTCCGATGACGCAGACGAGCTCACCCCTTGACACCTGAAAACCAACCTCGTCCAGAACCGTCAAGAACGAATCTCCGACGGGAAAGATTTTGCTTAGTCGGTCAATTTCGAAGAACGCATCGTCCCGACCTGCTCGCCTGGTAAGGGGGATAACCTTGGCTTGATTCTTCAACTCAGCCTCCTGGCACTTTTGAAGCATGATCGCAGAAACACCGTCAACAGGCGGTCTGTCATCCGGCCGGTTATGGCAATAACAATGATGCCGACGATAATGAAATCGGTTCGGCCAAGCATTCTGGCATCCATGATAATGGCCCCTAGTCCGTTTTGGACGCCGGAGAGCTCGCCCAGAACCAGATAGGCCCAGGAAATCCCAAGGCCCAGACGTAGGCCCGTGATGATATGGGGCATTGCTGCGGGCATTAGAATACCAACAGTCCCCCGCACCCGACCCACGCCCATCATTGCTCCGGTCTGCAGCAAGAGCTGGCTGACTTGCGCCGCTCCGGAGGTAGTGTTCAAGTAAATGGGAAAAAAGGCTGCCAGGGCTACCAGAAAGACAGTGGTTTGAGTACCGATGCCGAACCAGATCATGGCCAACGGCAGCCAGCTTATTCCCGGCACCGCCCTTATACCGTTGATGGAATTGCTGAAAAGCTTATGGATATAAGGTAACCGCCCGGTGGTTATACCCATCGGAAGTCCGAACAAGACAGCCAGCGCAAAACCGCATGCCACCCGCACCGAACTTGATCCCAGATCACCAAGAAACCTTCCGGCGTAAGGACCCTCTCCCGCCTGACCAAAAATATAACTGTAGCCAGCCTTTCCGATATCGAGCGGAGCTGGGAGCAGATAGCCGGGAACCGCGCCGGTTGTGCTCAGCATAATCCAGAACACCATGCCAAGACATGGAATGATCCACGGAATCAAGGATGTTCCGTTTATGCGTTTGTCCTTTTTCCACATGGCAGATCACCACCAGAAGGTAGAATGCTGGAGCCAGAAGCACACCTATTGCTGCTTTTTCCGCTCTTCCTGCACTTTCTTGACAAAGGAAAGATCAAACAGCTTTACATAGTCCGGCTGTTTGTCGATGATTCCCAAGGCTTGCATGCGCTCTCCGAGTGCCCGCGCCCGGTTGACGAACACTTCATCCATGGTCCAGGCCAGCTCCATGTTCGATGCAGCCCCTTTCAAGATCTCCAAAGACGTCCCAAACTGAGACGCACGTACGAGCCATTGCTCGGGGTGGGCCCGAAGGAGCTCGGTCGCTTGCGCATGGGCGGCCACGAGGCGATAAACCAGCTCAGGATTCTCTTCAATCGTTTCACGGGTCACCAGCATGCCGGCATTGATCGTGCCGACCGTTTCATCATAGTAAGGATAAGACAAAATTCTGCCGTAGCCCTGGTGGACGGCCATTGTCGGAAAGGGTTCACCGGAAAGGAAGGCATCGATGTTGCCTCCTGCCAGGGCCGTTCCCATGTCGAAGAAGTCGACGCGCATCAGCTGTACGTCCTTGTCGGGAGAAAGTCCATTTTGTGTCAGGGTCTCTCGCAATAAGATTTCATGCATGGTACCGGGGACGTAGCCGATCCTTTGGCCCTTAAGGTCCTTGATCTCATGGACCGGGCCGTCCTTGTTGACCACCAGCGCCGAACATTTGTTGCACAAGGCGGCGACAACCACCACCGGCTGCCCCATGGACGCCGAGTGAATGGCATGAGCCAAAGTGGTGCCGCACATATCGAGGCTTCCTGCCAAAAGAGCGGTCTTTTGATCGGCTGGGTTGGTAAAGGGAAAAATCGAGATTTTTTCGTCGCCGGAATAGAAATCCTGATAGAAAAAAGGCTGAATGGTCTGGGCTGTCTTCCACGAGCCGACCCGGACTCTGTTTTCTGCCGTTGCGTGCGGCACTACCAAAACCGTCAGAGCTAACGACCACAAGAGCCCCTTTAGAAACTTGCCAGTTGGGTTCATAGTCTCACCCCATGGATACTGCCTTGTTTTTTGAAGGTTAATCTTCTCAGCTTGCTTAAATGTTGATCGCAGCCGACAACGTTCCCATGCGTAACTTATTGGTCTCCGCATCGCTTTGAAGCTGAGCACTTGTTGAATTAAAACAATTGGAGGGCAGGTCAGGATTCCAGCCCATCTCCGTTAATATTTTTCGACAATCCTCAGCGTCCCGGCCTATCCCTTTACTGGAATCCGGTCGGTCGTCCCGCGGGCTCGATCCGACTTCGGGAAACAACAAATTCGCACCTGCCATGAGCGAGACAGCATTCGGCTCGTGGGTGCAATGAGCCTTTGGAATGTCACCCATAACCAGACGGCTCACGGCGGTGATCTTTGCCAGTTCCAGTTCGTTCACCATCCCGTATCGGCTCATGGGAGAGCCCGGGAAGTTGATCCGACGCATGGCGCCTGAATAGGCGGCCCGATATTCCCGGGCAAGAAACATCAGGTCCACAATCTCCTCAAAGCTGTGCTCCGGCCCTATAGGCTCCACACAGTTCATCCACAACACGCCAACATCCCGCAACACATTAATGGTTTGGATTCGTTTCTCCCGGCTGAATGGGGTGTCTCTGCCTTCACCGAGCCGCACGGCGTGGTAGAAGCCCACAAATCCGGCAGCAAGCAGCCTTTCTCCTTCCTTGTGGCTGATATCGCGGGTATTGGCCACCAGTGGGGTGGAAACTGTGGTTTTAAGCAGCCTGCCGATTTCCAGTAGCTTCTCGAAAGAATAGGTTCCCGTCGTCATGATGTTCAGTGCATCCGCTGATCCGGCCTCGGCGAGCTTGGCCCAGCCAAGGACCTGTTCGTAGGGAAATTCCGTTGGTTCGGTAAAAATACCCGCACCTTTTGTCAAAGAACAGAAGCGGCAATCCATGGGACAGGGCTCCACATTCACGCCGATATGAAAATGACTTTCTCCTTTGTCTTTGAAGGTCAGCCGGGAGAGGCAGTCAGCCGTTTGCATGAGCGCATAGCCTTCCTTGCTCAGAGGATCAAGACCCATAAGCATGATGGCTTCACCTCTGTCTATGCCGCCACCGTCAGCTGCCTTCTGCAGGATTTCGGAAATATTTTGAGCTATTCGCCAAGTCATCAAAACGGTTCTCCTTTCAAAACAAAATCGCCACCCAGGCCTTGATAGATCGGGCTGCAGTCGACACTCCGGGGGGAAGATTCGGCCCCACAAATGACAGCAGCCTGCTCAGCTGAAAACCGGAATCACTGCTCAATTTCCAGTTGCACACCTCGCAGTTCATATTTAAGTGATGCGGCCGATCCTCCAGTTGTCAGCGCTCACTGATGTAAGCTACGTCCGGCCCCCAGCTGCCCGCTTCATAACTTAGGAGCATATCTTTGCGGTTGCTGCAGGTCTCGCATTCATCCAGGATCGGCGTCAAAAAAGACCAGCAGAGCTCCACGCCGTCCTGACGCCAGAAGAGCATTTGGTCGCCGCGAATACCGTCCAAAAGCACTTTTTCATAGGCTTCCAGGACTGGACCCTGATAGTCTTGACTGTACAGAAAATCCATGGTGACCGGCCGCAGTCGCACCGCAGCCCCCGGGTTTTTCGCTTGAAACGTGAGCGTGATTTTTTCCTCAGGGTATATGCCCAATGTCAACTTATTGGCACTGATTTGCTCCTTCAGCACCCGGCGAAACATGGAATGGGGGACCTCTTTGAACACAATGGAAATCTCGGTCAGCTTGCGTGCCAGTCTCTTGCCGGAGGTCAGATAGAATGGAACTCCCTGCCACCTCCAGTTGTCGACGAAAAGCTTCATGGAGGCGAACGTTGGGGTCAGGGAATCAGACTTTACTCTCGGTTCGTCACGATAGGCGGGAACCGTCTTACCGTCGATACTCCCATCGCCGTATTGTCCCAAGATCAGATGATTTCTCAAGTCCTCCACGGGGAAAGGCCTAAGCGAGCGAAAAACCTTGGTCTTTTCGTCTTGCACCCGGTCGGCCTCAAATACCGAAGGGGGTTCCATTGCGGTCAGCGATAGGAGCTGCATCATGTGGTTCTGGAACATATCGCGCAGCACTCCTGCATGTTCGTAGTAACCAGCCCGATGTTCGACGCCTAAAGTCTCGGCGGCGATGATACTTACCCTGTCGATATATCTTCGATTCCAGACCGGCTCAAAAATGGCATTGGCAAAACGAAACATGAGGACGTTTTGCACGGTCTCTTTGGCGAGATAGTGATCGATCCTGAAGATTTGATGCTCTTGGAAATGTTGGTGCAGACTCCGATCGAGGCCAACAGCGGTCTTGAGATCTCTGCCGAAAGGCTTTTCCACAACGATACGCGACCAGCCGGTACCGTTTTGCCTCTCCTCGGCGAGTCCCGCAAGCCCGATAAGGCCGGCTGCTGCCTCATAAAGGGTGGGCGGTATGGCCAGGTAAAAAAACTTGTTTCCCCCGGTCTTGTATGTTTCATCCAGCGTAAGAAGCCATCCGGCGAATTTCTTGAAGGAGTCGATCGCATCCTCGTCAAGCCCGACGGAACGGTAATAAAGACGCTGCGCAAAAGCCTGCCACCTTGTGTCCTCAAGGTTATTGCTCTTGCTCACTGCATCTCGCATCTTGTTTCGAAATCCCTCGTCAGACAGCTCTGTTTTTGAGCAGCCGACTATAGCGAATGCATCGGGCAATACACCTTTCAAGAATAAATCAAACAGAGCCGGCAGGAGCTTTCTTGCCGTCAGGTCTCCCGATGCTCCAATGATGATGATGACGCACGGTTCCAGTCGATCTGTTGTCAAATATTGTTCATCAGGGATCTTCAAATCGGGAGCCGTAGTATTTGCTGTTGCCGCCTCAACCGGATGAACTGCCTTGCCGACGCTGTCATTTATGGCTTGGCTGTTCATATTGGAATTCTTCCCCGTACGTAAATCGTAGGCTTAAGCCACTTGTTTTGTTCACAACCAGCTCCATTGGGTATGAAAAGCACCTTGCGCGTCCACCCGCTTGTAGGTATGGGCGCCAAAATAGTCCCGTTGAGCCTGGATGAGATTGGCAGGCAGCCAACCGCTTCGGTAGCTGTCCAAGTAACTCAGCGATGCCATCAATCCAGGTGCGGGAAGACCCACTCGTGAGGCATTGCAGATAATACTGCGCAAGTCTGCTTCACGTTCCCGCACCTCCTGTGCCAGTTGTGGATCGAGCAGCAAGTTCGGAAGCGACGGATTGTCGGTATATGCCTGGCGGATCTTGCCCAATAATGCTGCGCGAATGATGCAGCCGCCGCGCCAGATTTTGGCTACTTCAGAGAGATCTAGCCCGAATTCGTAGGCTTCGGATGCAATCCGCAGCAGTGCCATACCTTGCGCAAACGCAATGATCATGGAGACATAAAGAGCGTTTTTTAAGG
>JAVEVM010000270.1:0-5554 GCA_034005055.1 Desulforhabdus sp.
TGATCAGATAAAGGAGTTCGGAAGATTTTGTCGTTCTCATTGATTTCGGCTGAAAAGCTCAAGCCATCGTCCTCAAACACACCTGGATCGAGCGGGGATCGCAAAGGTTGCACGGAGCAGATGCCTAGGGCAATCGCGTCTCCAAGGCCATCGCGATCTTTTTCTTCAACTCCGTCAAATCGAAGCTTTTCACCACATAAAAATCGGCCGCAATCGATTTCATGTCTTCTTTAAACGTATCGTATGCCGTGGATAATATGACCGGCAGGTCGTAAAAGTGATTGCGAATGTCCTGCAGCAAATCCAGACCGTTGTAATCGACCATTTTTATATCGAGTATCACCAGGTCGGGTTTTTCGTCCTCGATGCGCTCTAGGATTTTATACCCGCTATCTGCGGTAAAAACCTCGTAACCGGCCTCCTTCAATTCCTCGGAATAGAGTAAGCGAATATGTTCTTCATCATCAACAACAAGAATTTTGGGCATCTCGATTCCTCCAGGTTCTTATTCCCATATTTTTACTAAATAAGGCTTGTTTTCTTCAAACACCATGCATTCATTCTCGATGTATTCCTCGGCTTGCTGCAGCGACATTCGCTCGGTCTTCTTTACGAACGACAGCACTTTGCCCAGGTAGAGAGGAAGCAGAGAATCCAGGAGATTCAGGCGTTGCTCCCCTTCCATGGCCAGGTACGCCTTAAAGGCTTCAAACAGAATCCTTGCCCAGGTTTGACCAGGAAAGGAAAAATGCTGCAACCCCAAGCTTTTTATTTCCAGCAGCTTATGGAACTGAGTCTGGTCAAGCACACTTTCCCAGACACCGAGGTAGTCATCGAAGCCCCTCAAGAATCTCTCATGGAGCTGATTCATATTGATTTCAACCGGCACCGGCATTGCGATCTCGTGGGCGTCCGTACCAAAGAGCGCGGTGGGCTTGCTCCACTTGACCAGTCGCCAGAAATCGGAGTACACGGACATCAAATCAAACATCGTGCTTAGAATTTGACGAAAAAGTGCACTCAACTGGGCGTACGGGTCCTTAGCGCGGTGTATTTTCGGGCTGCCCATAAAAGACTGGCAGATAGGCATCCGGGCATTCAGGGCAATGGTGCTCATCCAGATGTCGACGCCGAAATGTTGCACGGACTCAGTCCAGATGGAAGACTCCAGGAAATGCTCAACGAGCTCGCCCTTGAAGCCGAAATCGCCCGCGTCCGGCTGCCTCACCCGGCGACCGTACAAGCAGCGGGTCAGAGGGTAGACGATGGAGCTGGTCAAAGTGGCTTCATACTTATGCCTTACATAAAGCGGACAGACATAGCCGGCACCCTTCAAGACGGGCTGTCCCAGATTTCTGATCCAGTATGGGGCCGCATTCTTGATATCCGCTTCGAGGACAATGACGGCCTGAGCCTCCAATTCGCGTACCTTTTCGAACAGATTGCGCAAATTGTTGCCCTTGCCGCGCTGGTTTTCCGCTGTGGAAAGGTATATTTTCGGCACTTCTCCAGATGCTTTCAGGAAAGCCTCCTTAGTGCCGTCCGTTGAATGATTGTCGCAATTGATGAGAACGCTGCGCAGGTCGCCGAAGAATTCGATCAGTCCTTTTTCCGCCCGCTCAGCCGTGAACGCTATTGTTTCGGCTTCGTTAATAGAGGGGATAGCCACCACGATATCGGCTTTTTTAATCTGCCGGGGGTTCTCCTCGTAAAATGCCATAGTGCTTCCTCCAGCTCTACTTCCCGGGCGTTCCCGCACTGCTTTTCAGATATCTAAAAATATCCGCTTCAGTGGTCAGAACAAAGGAGCTCCTGGGATTGTTGAAATGCTTATAGAAATCCAGCGTTCGATAGAACTCATAAAATTCCACATCCTGCTCAAAAGCTTCAGCATATATTTTGGTGGCCTCAGCGTCGGCTTTTCCCCGAATCTCCTGCGACTTCCGGAAAGCCTCGGAGGTGATTTTAGCCATTTCGCGCTCCATCTGTCCAAGCACTGCAGCCCTCTCACCTTCGCCTTCCGAGCGATATTGGGCAGCAATTCGCTTGCGCTCGGAAATCATTCGGTCGAAGACCTTTTCTTGCACGGAATCCACATAATTGATGCGCTTAATGCGAATGTCCAACAGCTCGATTCCGAACTCCGGCACCAGACGAGAAGCATTGGCCACCATCTCCCGCGTTATCTTTTCACGCCCCTTGATCAGCTTATCACCCTGAGTTTCTCTGAAGGCGCCCAGAAACTGCAAATCGGGCAAGCCCGCTTCCATCAGTTTTGCTCTGGCTTCTTCCCATCCCTCGCTTCGGACCAGCTCCTCCAGATTGTTATTGGAAACCTGATCGCGTACAATGGCATCAATAATCCCATCCAACCGGGTTAAAGCCATAGAAGTCGTTCCCATACGTTTCAGGAATAACAGCGGATCCTTGATGCGCCATCTCGCAGTGGTGTCGACCCAGATGTACTTCTTGTCTTTGGTCGGAATCTGATTGGGGCTCCCATCCCATTTCATCACTCTCTTTTCAAAGTAGTTCGCCTTTTGAATAAACGGTAATTTGAAATGGAGACCCGCCTCGGTGATGGGCGCGCCCACAGGTCTTCCAAGCTGAGTGATGACCACCTGTTTGGTCTCATCCACCACAAACAACACGGTGGCCGCCAAAACTCCCACCCCCAGCAAAATTGCTATAACAGCCGCTCGGGCTCCTTTTGAAATCATTCGGGGTTCCTCTGTTCAACCACTCTATATAAAGAAGTGCCGGCCCAATTCGTCGCTTTCAAACTTTTGAAACCTGCAAAGCCAGCTTCATTTAGCTTCGACGGACTTCGGCTCGGGCATCTTGTTCAAATCGAACAAGGGTAGAAGATTCTTCTGACTTTTATCGATCACAATGAGCCGGTCTACTTTAGCATTGAAATCGCTGAACGATTCCAGATACATTCGGCTCCGCGTGACCTCAGGAGCTTTTTGGTATTCCGTAAGTATATCCAGGAAACGGGCTACCTCTCCCTGGGCCATGTTGACCCTCTCCAGGGCATATCCTTCCGCTTGAGTGATTTTCTGGCGCGCTTCTCCCTTGGCTCTGGGAATCTTTTGATTGTAGACCTGCTGAGCTTCATTGATCATTCGCTCCCTTTCCTGCTGCGCCTCGTTGACCTCGTTGAAAGCTTGCTTGACAGGATCGGGGGGATTGGCGTTCTGCAGCTTGACCATGGTGATCTGCAGTCCGGTCTTGTACTGGTCCATAATCTGCTGAATCTCCCGCGCGGCCAGATCCGCAACCGAAGCTCTCCCCACGGTCAGGACTTCATCCACATAGCGGTTGCCCACAATGCGGCGCATCACCGATTCCGAAATGTCGTCAAGGGTGGCATCCACCTCCTGCACCTGAAACAAATAATCGATGGGGTCCCGCACCTTGTATTGTACGGTCCATTGCAGATCAATGACGTTGAGGTCGCCGCTCAACATGCGCGACTCATCTTCGTAGCCTTTTTCTGAAAAACGCGAGCGAACTCCCGGCTCTATGGTGCGATATCCATATTCACGCTGCAGTACACGGCCGGTTATCACTTTGCGTACGGTTTCCACGCCGAAAGGAATCTTGAAATGGAGGCCCGCATCCGCAGTTCGGACGAATTTCCCGAATCTTTGAATGACGGCGGTCTCCTGCGGATCCACGGTGTAATAGGAATTGAGCCCGGTCAACACTAAAACCAGGATCAACCCTATCCCCAAAATGGAGCTCTTGGGGAATTGCGAGAAATCATAGCGGCTTTTTAGACGCCTTAGCACCTCTTCGAGATCCTGAATGTTTCCTTTCCCGGGACCTCTATGGGGTTGCCTGTCCCAATCCATTCCAACTCCTTCAATCGAGCCGTTCCATGCACCCTGTTCCGGCCGCACAGATCGAAATCATCAGCTTCTGGTAAAGGGGAATATGCACGTCATTTTTCTGGTCGGCGGATGGCTTCAAACACATAAGCAAAAAAGACCAGCGCGACGGCCATCAGTATAATCTTTGCTATGCCGGCGGCAGGAAAGAAAAAACGAGCAAGCAGGTAAGCAAAAAACAGGCCAAGAAGGGCCCGAATAACAAGCATTCTTAACTTCATGACAACTATTGTTCCAATGCTGAATTAACTAGCCTCATCCACCACTATTCACCAGCCCCCGAATCGATTCAATTCGAACATCCTAGCGAGCCGCGGCTATGATGTCAAGATTATCCAATATTAGATCACTTGTATGATTTCGCATCACCCTCTTCTCTCTTACCATGGCCGCGGCGGATAATTCCGTAGAAGTTGCTGTTGCGTTGGTGCACTCTGTGGAGGTATAAGAATTCAAGCTAGTGAAAAAGAACGGCAGGTTCATTTGTCTTCCTGATTTTTAGAAAAGTAGAACCCTATGGAACACTTTTTAGTCGCGCTGGATGATACTCCCGGTTCTCTCAAGAGCGTCCATTACATCAACAGAGTACTCATGGGGGTTAGACATATTCAATTGACTCTCTTCCATGTTCTGGACACTGTCTCGCCTAATTTGCTCAAGCGTGAAGAAGTGCAACGGATCGAACGGATTCATGAAGAGCAGCCACATTTGAGCGGTTATTTCTGGACGACTGAAAATGAAGAAAAAATGCTGGAGACTTTTCATGAAGCAAAGCTACTGTTGCTTGAGGGAGGATTTCCCGAAGAGCAAATAAAGACGCATTTCAGCGTACACTCGGCCGATGTGGCGCATGTCATCCTGAGGGAAGCCGAGACCCTCAAGTGCTCTACGATTGTACTGGGCAGACGCGGACTCGGAAGAGTAAAGGAGTTTTTTCTGGGCAGTGTTTCCAACACGGTCACGAAATTCGCCAGAGAGATGACCGTTTGGGTAGTTGACGGCTGAGGAGCTGAGGCTTACAGTGCATCTCACACCTTACGGAGGTTTTTATGCCAAACCATGGTTTCAAGAATATCGCTTTTTGCACCGATTTTTCAGAAAATGCCGATCAGGCTTTCAATATTGCCAAGGACCTGGCCTGGCATTATGACGCCACACTCCATATCGTCCATGTTATGGTGGACTTTGCCCTATCTCCGCCCGTCCACGCAACCTATATGCCAATTGAGTACCAACCCGAATTCGTCGAGCAAATCAAACAGGCATCGGAGGAATCCATTCAAAAGCGCTACATCTCGCAATTAAAAGAAAAGCAACCTTATGAAATCGAGCTTCTCTCCGGTTATGCATCTACGGAGATCATCCGGCTCGTTAAGGAAAAGGATATTGATCTGATAGTCATGGGCTCCCACGGTCTCACCGGGCTTGCACATGTGTTGTTCGGCAGCACGGCGGACCGAGTCGTTCGCAAATCTCCTTGCTCGGTACTTACTGTGCGGCCTCACAGCAAAGAGGAGTAGCCTTCCAACAGATTTCTGCCTTCCGTTTCAACAGGACACGACAAAAATGACGGCAAAACAACCTACCCAGGTGACTGGCGCAGCCGGTTTCATCGGTTTCCATTTGTCCCTCCAGCTGCTTAATGCCGGCAAGTCCAT
>JAVEVM010000271.1:0-5545 GCA_034005055.1 Desulforhabdus sp.
GAGCAAAGCAAGCAACAATATAAACTTTTTATAATTAACACATAAGCCGCTCCCATGAAAGTCAAATCTGGCGTTCTCCCTGTGCCTAATCCGCCGACAATCAAACAAGCGGAATGGTGCGGAGTATGGTTACAATACCCTGCATTGGAGGCATTATTTCAGAAGACAAAGCGGATGAGCCTTCAGTGATTTGCACCAGGTCAGTGCTTGGCCCCATGGTCTGTAAAATTTGAGTGGTTATCGTACTAGAACGTAGCATTTTGATCTTGATCTAAGCCGGATTGCCTGCAATATGAATCTTGAAACAGACTGCAGGTCCTTCACCAATCTTCTATTGTGAGGTACATTTTCCCATGTTGCACCGCGAGCGAATAAAGCCCCCTTCATACATTTATCCGCAGGATGAATGGAAGATCATCGAAAAACGCTTTTATCCCCGCTTCCTGGGTCAGATGGAAACGATCTTCTCTCTTGCCAACGGCTATTTGGGAATCCGCGGCACGCCCGAAGAAGGGGCGCCCGTTTACCAGAGCGGCACCTATATCAATGCCTTTTATGAGACCTGGCCCATTGTTTACAGCGAGGATGCCTACGGGTTTGCACGTCTAGGGCAGACTATGGTTAATGTGACGGACACCTCGATCATCCAGCTGTACGTGGATGACGAGCCCTTTTACCTTCCCAACGCGCAAATAATCAGCTTTGAGCGAGTCTTAGATATGCAAGCCGGTGTTCTAACGCGTGAGGTGCTTTGGGAAACACCTTCCGGTAAGCAGGTACTCATAAAGTCACAACGTCTGGTATCCTTTACATACCGCCATCTCGCCGCCCTCGCTTATGAGGTCACTGTTTTGAACGCTGCGGCCCCGGTTGTGCTGATTTCGGAAATGAGCGTCCCACCGGTAAAACAGGGCGATACAGGCGATCCGCGCAAATCTCACGGATTAAAAGAGCCGGCACTTCAACCCCATCAAAACTATAGACACGATCTGCGCCTGGTGTTGAGCCACACCACCGTTAATAGCGGTATGGCACTGGCCGTCGGAGCCGATCACTCGATTGCCACGACGTGCTCATACAGCCACAAAAACGCAAGCTCTGATAATACCGCTAAAGTAATCTTCAATGTAGATGCGCAACCCGGAGCTCCCATCACCATCCACAAGTACATGGCCTATCACAAGTCTAAAACGCAGCCGCCGGAGGAATTGTGCGAACGGGCCGAATGGACTCTCGACCGGGCGCTGCAGCATGGATTCGATTACTTGCTGGCCGAGCAGCGAAATTTCCTCGACAGGTTCTGGGAACGCAGCGACATCCAGGTTGTATTGAACCCCGAAAGAGCGCAGCGCCAAACCAAAGAGATTCAGCAATGGATTCGCTTCAATCTCTTTCATCTCTGTCAGGCCACAGCTCGGGCTGAAAACGCTGGCATACCGGCCAAGGGACTGACCGGTCCAGGCTACGAAGGACACTACTTCTGGGATGCGGAGATTTACGTATTGCCCTTCTTGACCTACACTGAACCGCGCATCGCCCGCAATATGCTGGAGTTTCGTTATAAGATGCTGGATCAGGCCAGATTGCGGGCTGTGGAAGTGAATCAAAAGGGTGCTCTTTTTCCCTGGCGCACCATCAATGGCACTGAAGCATCGGCTTACTATGCTGCCGGTACGGCCCAGTACCATATCAATGCCGACATCGTCTACGCCTTGAGAAAATATATGGAGGTCACCGGCGATCACGAATTCCTTTTTCGCGAAGGCGCCGAAATACTGGTGGAGACGGCCCGCTTGTGGCTTGACCTGGGATTCTATTCAGCCAATAAAAACGGCGCTTTTTGCATAAATGGCGTGACCGGACCGGATGAATACAACACGGTGGTGAACAACAACACGTTCACCAATCTAATGGCGCGCGAAAATCTTTGGTGTGCCGCTCAGACTGTTCGACGACTGAAAAACGAATACCCGATTCTGTATCTTGAGCTGACGGACAAAACCGGCCTCAAAGATTCGGAAGCCGATGAATGGCGAGAGGCGGCCGACCGCATGTTCATTCCCTACGATCGACAACAGGGTATTCATCTGCAGGACGACAGCTTTCTGGATAAAGAAATCTGGGATTTCGACAATACCCCCCGGGAAAAGTATCCGCTCCTGCTCCATTACCACCCCCTGGTCATTTATCGGTACCGGGTTGTCAAGCAAGCCGACGTGGTGCTCGCCATGTTTCTTCTTGGCAATGAGTTCACGGTGGACCAAAAGAGGCAGAATTTTGACTATTACGATCCACTGACAACCGGCGACTCATCTTTGTCGGTCGGAATCCAAAGCATCATCGCATTCGAGATCGGAGATTATGAAAAAGCGGTGGAATACGCCCGATATGCAGTGCTCATGGATCTTGCCGATATTGGCGGCAATGTGCAGGACGGCTGCCATATCGCTTCCATGGGCGCCACCTGGATGGTGCTGGTGAACGGTTTCGCCGGCATGCGCGACTATGGCGGTAAAATTTCTTTTCGGCCGCAGAGGCTGCATGGTGTTCAGCAGGTCAAGTTTCCTTTGCAGGTACGAGGACAAAGAATGGAAGTGGATATTCGAGGAGAGAATGTCACGTACACGTTGAAGGAAGGCAACGATCTGACGATCACCCATGGAAACGAGGAAATACGCCTAACGTCGGACTCTCCCGTTGCCGTGCGGTCGATAATATGAAACAGCAGCAGGAATCGATTCAGTCGTCGATTCAAACCCCGGCGGCGAAAGGATTACTGGTGAGCCACCGCTCTATTCGGTCGAAAGCCTCGTTGATCTCCACTTCGGTACCGCCGAATGAAAGCCTGATGTGATTTTCTCCGCCCGGTCCAAAAGCGCCCCCGGGTATGCTGACGACCCGAGCCTCTCGCAGCATGCGCAGGGCGACCTCCATTGAATCCACTCCCGGCACCTTGTACCTGGCCATGAGATAATAGGCTCCTTGCGGTTTTACATAATCGAAGAAATCGGCCATGCGGTCGAGCCGTTGGCAGGCTAGGTCGCGCCGCGCTGCCAGGGCCGCACAAATATCGCTGACGCAGTCTTGCGGCCCCCTCAGAGCAGCCAGGGCTGCATGCTGGGAGAGACTCGGGGCACAAATTGCGGCTGCGTCATGGATTTTCATGATGTGATCCAGAAGAGCAGCGGAGGAATAGACGTAACCCACACGCCAGCCGGTCATTGCGTATTTTTTGGAAAAACTGAAAGTCGCAATCAATCGCTCTTTTAGCTCGGGTATCAAAGTCAGGCTGAAATGGGGTTGGCTGTCATAGACGAGGAAGTCATAAGTCTCGTCTGAAATAACGAACAATTCGTGCGCCTGAGCTAAATCGGCCAGCTCGCGCAGAGCCGCTTCGGAAAAGTTGGCGCCGGTTGGGTTGTGCGGATTACATAAAATCAGTGCCTTGGTCCGCGGTGTAATCGCACGGCGAATGGCTTCGATGCTCAGCTGCCAGTCTTTCACCTGGAGCGGCACAAACACCGGAATACCTTCAGCCAGAAGGACCTGCTCGATATGGGAAGCATAATTGGGGGAAGGAAGAATTACTTCGTCGCCGCGTTCAACCACCGTAAGAATACTCGCCAGGAGGGCCTCCATGGCACCGACGGTGATACAGATCTCCGTGTCCGGATCGACCGCTCTTCCTAGCTGCCCGCTCAGGCTCCGAGCAACAGCCTCGCGAAGCTCAGGCATGCCCGGCCCCAAAGTGTACTTGCCCGAATGGAGATCCTCCCGCATCACCTGGCAGACAGTTTCAACAATGTGGCTCGGGGTCGGAAAAGAAGGAATACCCTGGCCCAAAGATACGCAATCCCCAATCTTACTGGCGATAAGGGGCATTTCCTTGATTGCAGATATACTGATCTGCTTAACTCTCTGGCTGATTCCAGCAGATTGATAGACCTTTCCGGCCGCCACCAAAGCAGAGCGCGTTTGCATCACCGAATACTCCGTTCAGCAAAAAATCTTGCCCGGATTGAGGATTAGGTTGGGATCGAAGAGCTTCTTAATTTCCCTTTGCACTCCAAAGCTGACAGGAGAGAGCTCCAGCTGAAGGAAACGCTTCTTGGCACACCCGATGCCGTGCTCTCCCGATATGGTGCCGCCCATCGAAATGACCTTTTGCAGGATTGTAGCGATACCTTCTTCCACTTTAGTCAGAGTATCGGAGCCTTGGGCGGTGATATTAAGATGGATATTGCCGTCGCCGGCGTGGCCGAAAGAGTAGATTTTCACGCCAAAGCGCTCTTCAAAGTCGGGCAGGCTTTCCACAAATTCGGCGATTCGGCCGATCGGCACCACCACGTCTTCCGGGATATAGAGTGAACAGCTATGCTCGATGTTGATGGATACCTGCCTGCGTACTTCCCACATTTGCGCCCGCTTATAGGAATCGGGCGCTAATATGACGTCAATGGCGCCATGCTCCAAACAGATTTCACCCATTTGTTCCGCTTCAGCATCAACCACCAGCGGCGATCCATCCGTTTGCACCAAAAGGAATGCTCCCGCTTCTCCGGCACTTTCGAACGGCAGCGCATTACCGACCAATTGCAGACAATTCCTATCCAGAAACTCCAGGGCACAGGGCGCAAAGCCTTTTCCCAAAATTGCCGAGACGCTTTTCATTGCGAAAGCAAGGTCCGGAAAAAGAGCGACGATCGTACTGACCGCCGGAGGATGGGCAATGAGCTTAAGAATGAGCTTGGTGATGACCGCCAGTGTCCCTTCGGAGCCGACCAGTAGATGAGTCAGATCGTAGCCGACCACCCCTTTGCGGGTCTGCACGCCCGCCTTGATGGGCTCTCCGCTTGGGAGTACCGCTTCCAACCCGAGCACATAATCGCGGGTAGTCCCGTATTTCACGCAGCTCGATCCACCGGCATTGGTGGCGGCATTTCCACCGATAGAACAGGTGTCCAGGCTCGCCGGGTCGGGCGGGTAGAAAAGACCATGCTTTCGGGCAGCCGTTTTGAGGTCCAGATTGATTACACCCGGTTCGACCACCGCGATCAGATTCTGCCGATCGATAGCGAGAATGCGGTTCATCTTGGCCATGGAAAGAACCACTCCGCCACACACCGGCACCGCTCCGCCGGCCAACCCGGTACCAAGCCCGCGGGGGGTCACCGGAAATCGGTGCTCGTTTGCCAGTTGCAGCAATGCCTGCACCTGCTGCATTTCCGAAGGCTCTACCACGAGCTCGGGCAGACGGTGCAGCGCGGTGGCATCTTTGGCGAATTCATCCATTCGGTCGGGATCTTCGATTACACAACGGTCACCGAGCGCACGTCGGATAGCAGCAACAATGGCGGGCGTAACGGGCGAATAGAGGGGTAAATGCCGGATATCCAACGCTTATGCCTTATGCAGCTCAAAACCGGGAAGGCTGAGGCGATTTTCCAGATGCCTCAACAGCAGGCTCGCCACTGTAACCAGAACCAGATAGAAGGCCCCAACGATCAAAAAGACTTCGGTGTACCTGAAAGAGTGGGACGCCAGG
>JAVEVM010000272.1:0-5541 GCA_034005055.1 Desulforhabdus sp.
GAGCCCCAACAAGGTCATTGCGGTGATCGGTGATGGCAGTATGACCGGCGGAATGGCATTTGAAGCACTCAATCACGCCGGCGACCTGGACAAGAACCTGATCGTGATCCTTAATGACAATGAAATGTCGATTTCTCCAAATGTGGGAGCATTATCATCTTTTCTCAGCCGCAAGCTTTCCCACAAAACCATTCTTTATCTCAAGCGCGAGATGGAGAATATTTTGAAATCAATTCCAGGAGTAGGTGCCAACATCCTTCAGCTGTTCAAACGAAGTGAGAATTCTTTCATCTCGTTTTTCACACCAGGCATGTTGTTTCACGCTTTAAAATTTCACTATATCGGTCCCATCAAAGGCCACCGGCTGGACCGTCTGCTGGAAACGCTTGAGGCAACCCGTCATATTGAAGGACCGGTTCTTGTCCATGTCATGACGCAAAAAGGCAAAGGCTATCAGCCGGCTGAGTGCGACCCCACCAGTTTTCACGGGGTCGGATCGTTTAATATCGAGACCGGAAAGAGCTGCAAGATCGCAGGCAAGATGTGCGCACCATCTTATACGAAGGTTTTCGGTGACACCGTTGTTCGCCTTGCCGAGCAGGATCCGAGAGTAGTGGCCATAACTGCTGCAATGCCGCAAGGAACCGGACTGGATGCGTTTTCACAACGTTTTCCGGAACGCTTCTTTGATGTCGGCATAGCCGAACAGCATTCCGTTACCTTTGCCGCGGGTCTTGCCGCAGAGGGTTATAAGCCGATCGTGGCGGTTTATTCCACTTTTTTGCAGCGCGCTTACGACCAGATTGTCCATGATGTGTGTCTGCAGAATTTACCGGTTATTTTTGCCATGGACCGGGGAGGGGTTGTTGGAGATGACGGCCCCACTCATCACGGTGTGTTCGATCTCTCTTTTCTCCGCCATATTCCTAACCTGGTGCTGATGGCCCCCAAGGACGAAAACGAACTGCAGCACATGCTGAGAACCGCCCTGGATCACTCCGGGCCGATCGCCCTGCGTTATCCGCGCGGCAATGGATCCGGCGTTGAGTTGGAGGAGAAGTTTCGCAGTCTGCCTATCGGCAAAGGGGAAATTCTTCGTGAAGGCGATGATATCCTCTTGATTGCGATCGGGGCTACCGTGCAGTCGGCCTTGGACGCAGCTCAACGTTTAGAGCTGAAAGGTATTCAAGCCACGGTTCTGAACGCACGGTTTATAAAACCTCTAGATCAAGAGCTGATCTTCGATTGGGCAAAAAGGATCGGTCGAATAATAACTGTTGAAGAAAATGTGCTGCAGGGAGGGTTTGGCAGTGCCGTACTGGAGATGTTCCAGCAGGCTTCTTATTTTCCCAAAGCATTTGTACGCTTGGGACTGCCGGACGCCTTCATTCCACAGGGCACTCAAAGCATTCTGAGAAACCTTTACGGCATAGACGCGGAAGGAATCGAACGCGCTGCTGAAGAGTTGTTTAAGGCACGCCATGGCCAGGTCCTACGTACGATTGGACAAGCTGCTCGTCGATAACGGCCTGGCTCCAAGCCGCGAACGTGCACAAGCAATGATACTGGCTGCCAAGGTCCTGGTGGATGGTCGCAAGATCACCAAGGCAGGTCAAAAGGTAACGCCCGATTCTAGAATTGAGCTGCTCACAGACGACATTCCTTATGTCAGTAGAGGCGGCCTCAAGCTTCAACACGCTCTCGAGTTTTTTAAGCTCGACGTTGCCGGTATGGTCGCGATGGATGTCGGAGCTTCCACCGGGGGCTTCACAGATTGCCTCTTGCAGCACTCGGCAAGACGAGTCTATGCGGTTGATGTCGGATACGGACAACTCGCCTGGAAGCTGCGGCAGGATTCCCGAGTAGTCGTCTTAGAGCGGCAAAATATACGCTATCTTGAACGCAAGCTCGTTCCTGAACCGGTCCAGGTTGCGACCGTTGACGCTTCTTTCATTTCCCTCAAATTGGTCATTCCCGCGGTTCTTCCCTTCCTGGACACACGCGCGATTCTCATCGCATTGATCAAGCCCCAATTTGAGGTCGGAAAAGGTCAAGTGGGTAAGGGCGGTGTCGTTCGCGATCCGCAACTTCATAAGCTGTCGTGCGAAAGTATCGAAGCATTCTGCCGATCTCTCAGTTTCAGCGTGATCGGCACCACTGCTTCACCTCTACTCGGCCCGAAAGGCAATCGAGAATTTTTGCTGGCAGCCAGAAAAACCGAATCCAATTGATTTCATGACATTTCTATGCGGATCGAACTTATTTTCGTAGGGAAAACAAGCCTTCCTGAAATTGATGAGGGCATTAAGCGCTATCTGGAGCGCTTGCGCCACTATATTCCAGCCCATGTTCATATTGTAAAGCCGGAAAAAATCAGCAAAAAAACCACCGAACAGAAAGTCCGGCAACTCGAGGGAGAGCGGATTCTCAGAGTTGTGGAAGCAGGCGGTCATCTTCTCGTTTGGGACCAGCGAGGAACGAACCTTGACTCGATAGCTTTTGCACGCCTCCTGGAGCGGCTGAAAAACCAGAGCACGCCGCGCCTGTGGACCGTAATAGGCGGCCCGGTGGGGCTTTCAGAGGCTGTTATTGAGCGTGCCGACTCGGTGATTTCTTTATCAAAGATGACATTTCCGCACGACTTGGCAAGACTTGTCGTTTTGGAGCAGCTCTATCGAGCCTTCACGATCATCGAAGGGATTCCTTATCACAAGTAGCTGGGGTTCCTGGCGGCGATTCCGGCACACAACGTGCCGGAGAATCCACACCGTGTAATCACAAAATCTTACCAGCCCTGCCTTCTTTGGTCGCTCGTTTGGTGACTTGATCAAATGAACGTTCGAAGCGCAAGGCTGGATATTTTACCGTGTGTATTGTTGGGACGGTGGGCCGTGGAAGTAACACCGGTCAAAGTGGCTTCAATATTAAACAGCAACGACTTCAGATACTTGAGGCACTTCCTGCTTGATGATACGTTCAATTCCCGCTTTCAACGTCATCTGACTCATGGGACAACCGTGGCAGGCCCCAGTGAGTCTAACCTTCACGATCGAGCCATCCAGCTCAACCAATTCCACACTGCCGCCATCGCGCTGCAGCATAGGTCTGATTTTTTCCAACGCCTTTTCCACTTGTTCGCGCATTTACAGCTCCTTTTCAAATTAGTTTCGGACCTTATAACTAGTTCCTGTAGTTAAATCAACGCAAACCTGCTCGACTCCTGCCTGCACCGATTGGCAGTTTTGCATATGGTATCTATATTGAGCATCGATACATCAACAAGTAGAGCCACAAATGAAGATCAAAAGAAAGACGTTTTCTCAGCCTCATTTAACGGCATTGGGTTTGCCACGCGACCAATTTAAATCAGGATTATCAATATTTTTAAACAGTTAATTACAATCCACATTGACCTTTCGATACTTTTTCGTTAAGGTGGCGGCATGCTGAAATTTGTGGACATGCAACTGATGATTGAAACTCAGGAGGGGCAATATGGAAGACTACCAACTGACACCTCTCATTCCAGCTCAGGACCTGCAGAAGCATCTGAGCGCTATAGCCGAGCGTATTAACCACGACTATGCAGACAAGAATCTTGTCTTGATCGGGATTTTAAAAGGCTCTTTCGTGTTTCTCGCTGATTTGATGCGACTCCTTAAAGTTCCTGTCGAAATTGACTTCGTACGGCTGGCCAGCTACGGAACAAGAAGTGAGACCAGCGGCCAAATCGAAATCACTAAAGATATCGAATTGTCAATCGAGGGTCGTCATGTATTGATTGTAGAGGACATAGTCGACACCGGAACCACATTAGCCTGGTATATGGAGCGTCTGCAAACTCATCAACCCGCCTCGATCAGAATATGCGCCTTGATCGATAAATATGAAAGGCGATCGGTGGAAGTGCCCTTGGACTATGTATGTATCCGTATCGAAAAAGGGTTTGTGGTGGGCTACGGACTTGATTTTTCGGAGAAACATAGAAACCTTCCCGGCATTTATGAGATTCAATTCATTAAATGAGAAGTAGAAGGAAAACCGATGATCGTATCCTGCGAAGCTTGCAAGACTAAATTCCGCCTCGACCCCAGCCGACTTAAAGGTGACAAGAGCAAGGTCCGATGTTCGCGCTGCGGCTATGTTTTTACCGTACAACGACCTCAGGAAGAAGTACTTCTTAAGGTTGACCTGTCAGAACAGGATTTAACCTTCGAAGAAGAGCTCACAAAGCCGCCTTCGATTCTAGGACCGCCAGGTGCGTATGCATCCAAGAAAAAAACCAAGAACAAATTGCTGGTTGGCCTCATTGCACTTCTGATCATCTTAGGGGCGGGGATTTTTCTGCTGACAAAGTACGACAGTTTCTTAACTCTGTCAAAGTCCGGCGACAATAAAGGAAATGCCCCAACAGCCGAAGAACAACCGTCGGTCACCATATTGGATACGACTCAGGCCTACTTCCTGGAAAATGCCAATGCCGGCCAGATTTTTGTCATTGAAGGTGAAATTGCCAATGAATCGACAAAGCCCGTGAGCTTTATTTTGCTCGAAGGAAAGATCTATGGAACCGACAATCGAGTGGCACAGTCGCAACGCTGCTTCAGCGGGAATGTCTTGGTCCGGGAAGAGCTAACACGGTTATCCATCACCGAAATCCAGAACAGAATGATGAATCGGGAAGGGAAAAACCTTTCCAACGTTCACATCCTGCCGGGTAACCGAATCGCATTCATGCTGGTTTTCCACAACCTACCGGAGCTGGATGCTTTAAGCGATTACAGTATCGAAGTGATCAGCGCAAAGCTCGATTAGATAATCTTTTGGCTCCAGTTGCAGTGCATTCCAGGGAGACAGTGCTGATTTCGGTCTAAGGAAGCCAACCTATTGAACTGACAAAAGGAATTGACAAAGCGAATCATTAGGTGGTAAAAGGATTTTTTTTAAGTACCTAGAAACTGATAGGAAATGTCGGATCCTGAGTCGTTTGCTAGATAGGGTGAGGAATCTATGCTGGATCTCAAATTCGTCCGTGAAAACATCGATCAGGCTCAAAAAATGCTGCGAAATCGCAAGCTGGACATGGACCTGAATTCCCTCATGGAAATGGATAACAACCGCCGTCGCATTCTTCTCCAGGTGGAAGAACTGAAGCATCGACGCAATGTCGCCTCAGAACAGATTTCGTTGGCCAAGAGAGAAAAACAGGATGCCTCGGCTCTGATTGAGGAGATGAAGGATGTTTCACAGCAAATCAAAGGCATGGATCAAGCGCTTGGAGCCATCGAGCAACAAATCAATGAGATTCTGTTGCTGATACCCAATATGCCCCACGAATCCGTAGCCGTCGGGCAAGACGAAAACGACAATCCGGTAGAAAAGATTTGGGGAAATCCTCCCGTCTTTGATTTCGAGCCAAAGAACCACTGGGATATTGGCGAGTCTCTATGTATCCTCGACTTTGAGCGTGCGGCAAAAATAACCGGCGCAAGATTTGCCCTCTACTGGGGGGTGGGAGCTGCACTTGAGCGGGCCTTGATC
>JAVEVM010000273.1:0-5516 GCA_034005055.1 Desulforhabdus sp.
CGGCTCGCACGGGCATGTTTTCCTCCGATCGGGCGGTTCGAGAATATTGCCGAGACATCTGGAATGTCAAACCGGTCCCTGTCTATCTGGATGATCGGCATTCAAGGATCTAGAATCCGAGTCGAATTACACACCGGTTTTTCAGCAAATCAATGGAGAAGCAAATGGGCGGAGAAAGGACGTTTAGAGGGTTTGTGCTCGCTGGATTAACGACCGCGCTTTTGGCGGCCCCTGCCTTGGCGGTGGAGACCGAGGAGCCCTGCTATCAAGTTGGCTACCGTTTTGGCAGGTGTGCAGCCCAGGTGATGCTAAATGATAAATGTGTTCGACAAAAGGATCTGGAGATGCCTGAGCGCTGCAAGGGCCTCAAAGAAACCGAGGAGGGGGCCAGGGTGGGCACCAGGGAGGTTTTTGAAGCACACGGACTGAAGGCAAAAAAATAAGGGAAGATCGATTCCGCATTGCTTCCGTTCTGCTTTGACATAAAAATCGGTGATGCTGCCATAAAGCGATCTCTGATCGAGTAGTGTGACAAATGTTTTATTGGAACGCAGTACACCAGCACGCTTTTCCACCATTACAATTCGGCATTCAGGTGTTCTTGCAAATAGGCTTGACATGATTTTAATGCCGGAGTAGCATTTTGTTATCACTTGAAAAGGGCAAACTGCGTGAAAGCGCAGGGCGCAAAACTACTGGCCTAAGTCCTTGGAGAACACGGATATGGTAGCAGAGTTGCCAAGCAGTCGATTAACGGCGGATCCAGGGCAACAGATCTCAGACATCATAGTTTTCGATTCTTTCCATCTTCTATTCTCCAAGGGCCTTACCGTTGTTTCCCTGAACGGCAGCTTAAACTCTCATGGGTATTAGTGCGGCCTTACCTCAAAGGAGGTCTTTGCTCTTTGAGATGTGCTGTGGGGAGTTGCTTAATCATTTCAGGCGAGGAAGTGGACAATCCAAGGAAGAACATGGACTACAAGGAAAGAGGAGGAAGAATCGATGAAGAGCTCATACATAGTGAAGGTTTTAAGCTGCGCAATGCTGTTCAGCTGGCTTCTTTTACCTGTTGCGGTATGTGCCGACGACCCGGTCACGTTTGAAATTGAGATCGAAGTCGCTCCCAAGGTTCTTAACATAGAGAGCCAGGGTGAAGTCGTCACGGATCATACCAACATCAGTTACTCCCTGGTAGATGGTGCAACCGTTTTGCTCAACAGCGTTCCCATCGACTGGTGGAAAGCTGATGCACAGGGCAACTTCGTCGCCAAATTCGTTATGGAGGAGATCAAGAATCTGCCGGGGTTGGTCATAGGTGGCGATAATTTGCTCACCTTGATCGGGACTACCTTCGACAAAGAACAATTCATTGGCACGCAATACATCAAAGTAGTCAAAATCGAGCCCAAAGGAAAATGATCAGAGGGTACCGATTCAACCAGACCGGATGTGGTAGCGGCTAAACTCCGGATTGCGCATTCGGGTCTGGTAAATAATCACGTGCTGTTAATCAGACGAACAGTGCCCGACATTACCGTTCTACCTTTAAGGAGCTTCCATGCTTGCCGCTGCTTTACGTCTTCGAGCAGCGCCTTTCCCACCAGAAAAGGGTACACGATCAAATCGGAGATCATTAATCAGGCCCTGGCTTATCAGGGTGGAAATGAGTGTGGCGCCCTCGACTGCACACACGTCTTTACCAAGCTGCTGTTTATGTTCCGGATTTCTTCGATGTCTCGAACCACCCCCATATTTCTTCCAGGCGACTTTGTCTGAGATCCTGGAGAAGATGGTGTGAGACGTTCTGCCGGCGAGTCCAGGCATTTTGTCTCGCACTTCCTCAGAAGCAATCATGTCAGCATGCCAGAACTAGCATGATCATTATTGGCTGCTTGTCCCAGGCGGAGCATCCGAGAGCAATTGACAACGATAAAAGCGCTATTAGCTTCTGATTGGATTGTTCAATATTAAACATTATTGAGGGAGAAGCCGCCGGTGGGAACCCACTATCGTGGCGACGAGCAGGAAGTCAGAGCGCTGAATGCCTATATCAAGCTGGTGCGGGCCAGCAATACGGCAACACAGCGCATCCATCGCCACCTGGCAGAAGCAAAGCTTACTATCAGCCAGTTCTGGGTCCTTGAAATGCTCTATCATCTGGGGCCGCTGCCCCATTGTGAAATCGCGAGAAAACTCCTTCAAACCGGAGGCAACGTCACTATGATCATCAACAACCTGGAACGTCGGGGACTGGTCGAGCGGAAACGATCATCGAAAGACCGCCGAAGGGTGGCTGTAACCCTTAGTGGCCAGGGACACCGACTGATTAGCGAGATATTCCCACGTCAGGCAAAAGAGATCGTGCGTGAGATGGAGAGCCTGACGGCAAGCGAACAAGAAGAGCTCGGCCGGTTGTGCAAAAAACTCGGTCGGAGCCGAAAAGATAACCTGAGTGATTGTAAGGAGGATTTAGCATGAGCACCTCAAATCATATTCATGGTCTGCTCGACCCGGACAACTGCACGGTTGTCTTCATCGACCATCAGCCGCAGATGCTGTTCGGGGTCAATGGTGTAGACCGACAGGCGCTTATTAATAATACGGTCGGTCTGGCTAAGGCGGCAAAGATCTTCGATGTTCCGGTGGTCCTCAGCACGGTGGAGACTAAGAGCTTCAGCGGCTACACGTATCCGCAGCTGTTGGCAGTTTTTCCGGGAAAGGAGACCATCGAGCGCACCAGCATGAACGCCTGGGAAGATAAAGGTTTTGTCGCCGAGGTGGAGCGCATCGGGCGCAAGAAGCTGATCATCGCAGGTCTTTGGACGGAGGTGTGCGTTGTGTTTCCAACCATTAACGCGTTGGAAGCGGGCTATGAGGTATACGTCGTAACTGATGCCTCCGCCGGCACCAGCGCCCACGCCCACGACATGGGGGTGCAGCGCTTGATCCAGGCCGGTGCGGTGCCCGTCACGTGGCTGCAGGTGCTGCTCGAATTCCAACGCGACTGGGCGCGCAAGAAAACATATGACGCTGTCATTGAATTGGTCAAACAGCATGCAGGGGCTTACGGTTCCGGTGTCGAGTACGCCTATACCATGGTTCACGGACAGCCGGCCAGCGGCGGTAAGTAGTACCAGGTATTCGTATGGGACAGAGGATTCTTCAGCTAGTTCGCTCGGAGAGGGAACTAAATGATCTGAATTTGACCTGCGTGATTCTCTGTGACGAGGCAGTCCGGGGCTAAGGCTAAAATCACTCACCGGAAACAGGAGCCTCGTATGTCTCACATGGAGCCAAGGCCCATTCAAACCACTCTTACTTTGAGAAAAAGAGCGAGCCTTGGCTGCACACCCCATACAGGCGAGGTGACGGGTGAATGCCAAACCTTTATCCGCTACCGAGCTTTCTCCCATCGATTAGCGACTTGTGAATGCGAGGCGCGCAGAGATGCCGCGCAGGAAGGAGTAAGCCATGAGAGTCAACTATGAACGACGAGATTTCTTGAAATTGGGGGCGGCGACGGGTCTCTCGTACCTCTTTGCGAGAACAGGGCTGGCTCATGCCACCGCTCGAGTTGAAGAGCCAACCGCTGACATGATTCTTCACAATGGACGCGTGGCCACCTTGTCGGACAGGGGTTTCACATCATCCTTGGCGATCAAGGACGGACGTTTTCTTGCGGTCGGATCGGACCAGGAAATGATGCGTTACAAGGGGGACAAAACAGAGCTCATCGATCTTGGCCGCCGAACGGTTATTCCCGGATTGAACGACTCGCACACTCATGTCATTCGCGGTGGCCTCAATTACAACATGGAGCTCCGTTGGGACGGGATTCATTCTCTCGGCGAAGCTCTGCAAATGCTCCGCGAGCAGGCGCAGCGGACGCCACCTCCTCAGTGGATACGGGTTGTCGGCGGATGGTCCGAATTCCAGTTCAAAGAGAAAAGAATGCCCTCCCTGGGCGAGATCAATGCAGCTGCGCCGGACACCCCGGTTTTCATCCTGCACCTCTACTCCAGTGCTCTCCTCAACCGGGCCGCGCTGAGAGCGCTCGGTTACGACCAAAACCCCCCGGTGTTTGACCGGGGCGAGGTGGCTCGAGACGCGAAAGGCAGACCGACCGGGATGCTGATTGCCAAGCCGAGTGCCCTGATCCTCTATAAAACCCTCAGCATGGGGCCCCGTCTGGAAAGCAGCGCGCAGATCAACTCAAGCCGGCAATTTATGAGGGAATTGAACAGGCTCGGCATAACCAGTGTGATCGACGCGGGTGGTGGGGGCCAGAGCTACCCCGAAGACTACCGGATCATTGAGGAGCTCGCAAAGCGTGGGGAGCTCACCCTGCGGATCGCTTACAACCTTTTTGCGCAAAATCCCGGACGGGAATTTGACGACTATGAACGCTGGATCGGAATGACCATGCCCGGAGAGGGAAGCGATATGCTGTTGATGAACGGAGCCGGCGAGAATCTTACCTGGCCTGCGGCCGACTTCGAGAATTTTCTGCAACCCCGTCCAGACTTGCAGGGCAATATGGATGCGGAGCTCAAGCGCATTGTAAAGCTTCTGGCGGTCAACCGCTGGCCGTTTCGAATTCATGCAACCTACAACGAATCCATCAACAGGTTTCTGAATGTGTTTGAACGGGTGGATCGGGAGATCCCGTTCAATGGCTTACGGTGGTTTATCGATCATGCCGAGACCATCAGCGATCGAAACATCGAACGCGTTCGAGCCCTTGGCGGTGGGATCGCGATTCAGCATCGGATGGCGTTTCAGGGTGAGTATTTCATTGATCGTTACGGCACAAGCGCCGCCGGGCACACTCCACCCATAAGGCGGATGCTGGAGATCGAAGTGCCCGTCGGCGCGGGCACCGACGCGACCCGCGTTGCAAGCTACAACCCATGGGTCTCCCTCTACTGGCTGGTAACGGGAAAAACGGTTGGCGGCACTTCCCTCTACCCGAAAGCCAACCGACTGGAACGGATGGAAGCGTTGCGGCTGTGGACCGCGGGCAGCAGCTGGTTTTCCGGGGAACAGAACAAAAAGGGCACTATTTTTCCAGGTCAATTGGCCGACCTTACGGTGCTTTCAGCAGACTATTTTTCCGTACCCGAAGAGAAAATCAAAGAGATCGAGTCGGTCTTGACTATCCTGGGTGGAAAAGTGGTTTACGGTTCAAGAGAGTTCGCCCGATTGAGTCCGCCTCCACTGCCGGTAAGTCCTGACTGGTCGCCGGTTCGGGTTTTCGGCGGCTATGGAGGCATCAGGGGTAAACAGACAAGCGCCACCATGGCCGGTCACATCCCTGCAAATCCGAAGGCCTGGAGCCGCGATTCGATGGAAAAGCTCCGCGCCGCACTGGTGCCCGGATTTATTAACGAAGCAAAGGGGCTCTGGGATCCGGGATGCACTTGCTTTGCATTATGACCGGAGCGAATAGGTGCGTAAGGGGGTTGATATGATTATTCTGAGATAGGGATGCTTGCCATGAAACAGGCGCAAATTGA
>JAVEVM010000274.1:0-5510 GCA_034005055.1 Desulforhabdus sp.
GTCCGATCTCGTGAGGCTCTGAAGTGGCGTGAATCATTACACGAAAGCTCCCCTGATTTGAGACCACCTGCAGGCCTTCTTCCTGAATCGCTTGAAGGTGTTTTCCGCGCGCTACAAAATGAATATCCATTCCAGCCCGAGCAAGGAGACCACCGAAGTATCCGCCTATACCCCCCGTACCAATCACTCCAATTTTCATGGACCGCTCCTCGTGCACTTATTTTAATCAAGCATTATCAAAAATGTTCCCCTTACAGCGCGATCATCATTCGTTGGAATAAACTCAGTGGAAAGAACGGGCGCAGCATCAGTCTCAGGGCGAAACGTGGGTAGTTATACATTCAACACTCTTGTGCGTCAAACCAAACTATTGTCCAATCTTGACAATCAGAGCCGACAAATACAAAACCATTGGGAAAGACTTTGACAAAAGTTAAACGTAACGCCTATAAATGGACGCTCAAATAGGACCGGGAAGAATAATGTATAGAAAAGATATGGTGTTGGAAGACGATCCAGCCGCCTCGGTTTATTCGAGTGAGCCCAGCTTCGGCGAAGCAACCTCAACCTAGCGAATTATAACGAAGTAGATCGACAATGACGAAAAATGTCTTTGACAATGTCCTGGGATGCATCGGCAACACTCCGCTCATCCGGATAAACCGAATAAACCCGAATCCAAACGTCACCATCTATGTAAAATGGGAAGCCAAGAACCCTGGCGGCTCGATAAAAGACCGGCCGGCACTGGTTATGATCGAGGCCGCTGAGCGCGAAGGCTTACTCACACATGATAGAATAATTATCGAAGCCACCAGCGGAAACACCGGAATAGGGCTCGCCATTGTAGCTGCAGTTAAAGGCTATCATCTTCTGCTTGCCATGCCCGAAACCGCCAGCCTCGAACGGCAAAAGATTCTTAAGGCACTGGGGGCCGAACTGCTCCTCACTCCCGGCTCATTGGGGACTGACGGGGCCATCGAAGAAGCCTACAAGCTGGTCCGTCGGAATCCCGAGCGTTATTTCATGCCGGACCAGTTCAATAATCCAGCCAATCCATTGGCTCACCAGATCGGCACCGGCCCAGAAATCTACGAACAGACCGAGGGAAAAGTCGATGCCGTAGTACTCACTTTGGGAACAACCGGCACCGCCATGGGGATTCTTCAGGCGATCAAAGAGAGAAATCCTGCAATAGAAGTCATAGGGATTGAGCCCTACCCCGGACATAAAATACAGGGCCTCAAGAACATGAAAGAATCCTATGTCCCTGGAATCTTTGATCGTTACAGCCTAAACAGAATTATTCACATAAGAGATGAAGAAGCCTTTGAAATGGCTCGGCGACTCGCGCGCGAGGAAGGTATTTTTGCCGGGATGAGCTCCGGTGCTGCAATGGCCGGTGCCGTTCAAATAGCACGAGAGCGTGAATCAGGTATGATTGTTACCGTGCTGCCGGATGGCGGGGATCGGTACCTGAGTACCAACCTTTTCACCACTCTGCTGGAGCCGGACCTCTGTCTTTTTGACGTCCTGGAAAGGAAAAAAATTGATTTTAAACCCTTACAAGAGGGAAAAGTACGCATTTTTGTCACCGGCCCCCCTCTGGATCAACACCTTACCTTGCAGGAAGCCAGGCGCTTCCTGCTGACTGATCTACTGGCACGCTTTCTCGCTTTCAAAGGCTTCTCGGTCAATCAGGTAATTCAAATGCCAGATTTGGACAGCCGGACCATTCAGGGAGCCTTCGCGAGGAACTCGGATTTTTCCGATTATACCCAACAGCAGATAGACGATTTTCTCTGCGACCTGGACTCGTTGGCCATTCACAGAGCATACAGCTACCCCAGGACCTCGGAGAACATTGATGTGATCACGGATTTCGTGAAGTCTCTTATAAGCAAAGGCTTCGCCTATGAAAAGCTGCGCTCGGTATACTACAACCTTGCCCAGAGCAAAGATTATGGCAAGCTCTCGAAAATCAATCTGAAAAAAATCCGTCTGGGCACTACGGTTGATCTGGATGCCTACGAAAAGCTCAATCCTCGCGACTTTACACTGTTGAAACGGGCCACACTGGCAGAGCTCAAGCGTGGCACATGTATAAAGACAGACTGGGGCAACGTGCTGCCGACCTGGCATATAGCGGCCGCAAGCATAGCCATCCACCATCTCGGGTCGCCCATCGATATTCAAGTCAGCAGCGTCGATTTTCTCTTTCCGCACCTGGAAAATGTCCGCGAAATAGGCAGATCCTTAACCGGTCATCCCTTTGCCAACGTCTGGCTGGTCTGCGCAAGAGTATGGGGCAAGAAGGAGAAGCAAGAGGAAGATCATTTTGATGAGAACCTGTCAATTCGAGAGCTCATATTGCGGGGCTACTCTCCTCTGGAGATTCGCTACTGGCTCCTCACTACCCATTATCGCAAAGCCATCAATGCGACCCTGGAAAACTTTAAAAACAGCCTGCGAGGTTATCAAAGATTGAAAGACTTCATCCATCGACTCCAGCAGACCAGAGGGCAGGGAAAAGAGCACAAGCTAATCCCGGAAATGATCTACGGGCTGGAGCAGAATTTCTTGGAGGCGATGGGGGATGATCTCAATATGCCTAACTCATTGGCTGCCCTCTTTAAGTTCATCCGCCAGGTCAATCCTTTGCTTGACAGCGGCGGTCTGAATCAAGAGCAGCGCCTGCAGGTTATCGAGAGCATACAAAAGATGAACAAAATCCTCGGGGTGTTCGATCTTGAATTGCAGCCGTTGAGCGCCGAAGAGGATTCTCTGATTGCCCAACGGGAGACGGCCAGGAAGCAGAGCAAATGGGAAGAAGCAGATGCCCTGAGAAATTTGCTTGAAGAGAAGGGCATTAAAGTGATCGATACTCTTTCAGGAACTCGATGGGAGCGCGTTAAGAACCTCGCGGAGCACAAAGATAGACCATAAGAGCGCTTTTTGTGCAGTGCGAGCCTTAGTGGCTGCACTGCACAGCAACTTAAAAACTCGGGTTAAAGAGATTCCCAATACAAGCGCCGCAAAAAGACGGCACGATCGTTACAGAAGCTCCCAGACACTCTCTGCCAATCCGATGGATCTGGTCGCCTCAAAGAGACGTATGGCTTCCTCGTAAGCATGATCCGTTACACGTCTTTTAAAACATAGGGGAAGAGCATTCATCTTTGCAGCAAACACCTTGTTTGCTTTCTTAATATCACCACCGGTATTCCCAGTTTTTACCGCCCATTCGCGCATTTCCTGCCACAACTCGTCCGGTATCCCTCGGTAGGGGCGTTTGATGTACTCGCGGTTTTCAGTGGTGATGGCATTGCCACTCTGATTCATGGCCAGACCAAAGGAAATGTTCTGCCATAAAGTTCCGACATTTCCTTTGCGAATTCCATATTGAATAAATGTGGAGATTTTCTCCAGAGAAGTTCCCGTGATCCCATGCTGGGCAATATCAACCGACCAGGGCTGTATCGCTTTCCAGATCTCCATGGTCAGGTCGAGCTGGATGCCCTCTTGCGCAGTGCCAAAGTAGGTCCCGTGGATGGAGCCGTTGTTAATCGCCAACAAATCCGGATGAATACCATTGTTATACAACTCACGAATAAACCATTCAGCTTCCTGAGGCTGGGTGAAGCCCTCGCTGCTGCCGCTCTTGGCGCCAATCTCCCCTAACTCCACCTCCAGGTTGAGACCAAGCTCATTGATTGGCCGGGCCAGTTCAGTTGTAGCAGCCAGGTTTTTCTCGTTTTCCATATGGGATGCATCGATGGCAAAAGAGGTGAAGCCGGCTTCCAGCTCTTCCGCTATCAATACCCTGACCGCCTCGACCTCCTGAGGATTTTTGACAGTGATATGATCCCCATGGACCGCGAAAGGGACTTGAATATTACCCAGCCTTTCGTTTTCACTAATGATGAATTCTACAAAGCTTGCGGGGGTAAATTCGGTGTAGGTCAATTCAGATTTGGCTATTTCGTACATGACCGGCGCTCCGCTCGACATCGAAGCCAGCACAATCCCCTCCACAGGCAAACGGCAGCGGATATTGGCAGCCATAATCATGGCACTGTGCTTCCTGGCCGCTTCGATCAATGCCCTTCCGTTAACAAGAGGAACGACGCTGTTGGAGAAGCGCTTTTTTACGTTTTCAGGTCTGACATCTGCAATGGAATTAGCCATTTTGTCACCTCCGCCAAGATTTCAGAAAAAGAATCGAGCTGCTGCCGCACATTGCGGGGCTACTCTCGCATGTTCCCGTTAATTTTGCCTGACTGATTTAGTGAAAAACTTATAATAATTCATCCTCAAAGTTCAAGCGACAAAGATTCAAGGTCGATTGTCCCCTTACAAGGATTGAAATGGTTCCATGCTGTTCCGTTCCGAAGCCTCTCTCTTGCTGCATAATCTGGAGACCGTTAAGCAGAATCTGCTTGATCTGGAAGCTTGGAATCTCTATTGTACTGCGCACTTTGGGTTCTTTAAGCGAAATTTCTAAAACAGTTAGGAAAACATCATAGATGAAATTTAGAGTACGCTCCCTGGTTATTTTAACGCTGATGATTGGGTTGACTTTTCCCTGCCGCCTGTTGGCAGATGATGAATTTACAGCAGAGGTTACCCGCTTTCCTTATCAGATACCCAGCCGGACCGTGATCGGCAATCCCACCTCCTATCCTGTGCCAAACAAGCAAACCATGCTTGATATCGCAAGAACTTTCGGGCTCGGATACAATGAGGTGAATCTGCTTTACCCACAAATGGATCCCTGGGTGCCACCTTATGCCAAAACCATCATTATTCCGACTTTTTGGGTCTTACCTCCAACTCAGCATGAACAGCTCGTAATCAATCTGCCCGAACTGCGGCTTTACTACTTCAACAGATCCAGCGCAACCGTCCAGACTTATCCCATCGGAATCGGCGATGAGGGATGGGAAAGCCCGCTCGGCACCTTCCATATTACTGAAAAACGGCCCAACCCTTCCTGGTACATACCCCTGTCATTGCAAGCCAAATACGGCATGGCGGTGATGCCGCCTGGCCCGACAAATCCCTTGGGAGAATTCATGATGAAGTTCTCTGCAGGACCTTATGGCATTCACGGCACGGCAATGCCATGGGGCGTAGGAAGGCTCGTCAGCCATGGCTGTATTCGGTGTTATCCAGAACATATAAGCATCTTATATCCCCAGGTGGCAATCGGGACGAAGCTCGAAATCATCTATGAACCGATAAAATTCGGCCAAAGAGACGGGCAGATCTTTGTCGAAGCTCATCCTGATGTATACCAGAGAATCCCCGACTACTATTCATTTGCGATGGGAAAGCTCAGTCACTACCCTCTGGCAGAACAGGTCGACCAACGACGGTTTTTGGTAGCCGTCAACCTGAGAAACGGTGTTCCGATGAATGTTTCAAAATCTGCAGGCTATACTAATGAGCAGATAATTGACATGGTACAGAACTGAGCTTAATTTCTGATCATTAAAACTCGAGGTTAT
>JAVEVM010000275.1:0-5505 GCA_034005055.1 Desulforhabdus sp.
CTGGCTTCGATCCACCTGTTCGATAACCTTGGATTCGACATCTGCGAACGGTCTGAAGAGGCACTGATCATGAAAAAATCCATTGCCTCGGGGTCCAAACGCACCTGATGAAGACAGAAGCAAAGAGGCCAATCTCATAAATGCCGCCTTTCTGAGAGCGTTATCCGGCTTCATCATAAGGAGACACGACAACTCTATGAAACCGTCACTGAAAAGATCGCACTGGCTGTCGGCGCTTGTATTGGCATCGATGTTGGCTGGCTCGATTTTCACCCATGGCGCAGAAGGTCCTGACACCTCATTGATCGAACCTACCAACAGTGCTGTTGTACTGTTGATTGCCTTTGTTTTGCTGGCGCTGATTATTTCATTTCTCTGTTCAGTGGCGGAAGCCGTGCTCCTGAGTATCACGCCTTCCTATATTGAAGGCCAAAAGTTGAAAAGGCCGGAGCGTGCCGCTCTATTGAAGCAATTGAAGCAGGATAACGTGGACCGGTCTCTGGCGGCGATTCTCACACTCAATACCATTGCACATACGGTCGGCGCTATCGGAGCTGGAGCGCAAGCTGCAGTCGTGTTTGGAAGCGCCTGGTTTGGCCTGTTTTCGATGGTCATGACCCTGATGATCCTTTTCTTATCCGAAATCCTTCCTAAAACGATAGGCGCCGTCTTCTGGTCCAAGCTGGTGGGACCGACTGCTTTTTTTGTGAAAAGCCTGATCGTAACTCTCTTCCCGATCGTGTGGATCTCGGAGAAACTGACAAGATTCATTTCGGGCGGAAAGAGCATGCACATTTTCAGTCGAGACGAGTTCATCGCCATGGCACGGATCGGAGAAAGATCCGGCCACATTCATGGCAACGAATCCCGGATCATCCGGAATTTGTTTCGATTTGGCCTGCTGAATGTAACCGATATCATGACTCCGCGCACCGTAATTACAGCATTCCCGGAAGATCTAACCATAATGGAGGCATTGAAGCAGAACGCTCAAACTCCATTTTCCCGCCTACTGCTCTATACGACCGATATCGACCACATAACCGGCTTTGTTCTCAGAGACGACGTTCTATTGAAGAAGGCGCAGGATAGAAGCGACCAACCGCTCAAATCGCTGAAGCGTGACATACTTGCGGTTCCGGAATCAGTATCGTTATCGATGTTGCTGGATCGTCTACTCAAAGACCGCCAGCACATCGCCATTGTCGTCGATGAGTATGGGGGAACCAGGGGGCTGGCGACGCTCGAAGACCTGGTGGAGACATTGATTGGCATTGAAATCATAGATGAAAGAGACAATGTTGAAGATATGCGGGTGTTGGCCCGGAAGCTGTGGATACAGCGCACCAAGGCGCTCGGCATCGAGACGGAAAACATGCTATAGGCAACGCCGCCCAAAGCTCAGCATCGATCGACAGTTCATCCTAAAGCAGTTGCCGATGGCGACAACCGAAGCATTTCTAATACTCACACTAATACATTCGGTGGCGAAACAGCCAGCTCGCAATACTCAGGTTGACTATTCCAATCGCTGCCATTGGCCAGAACTGATTGATGAGCAGTGAAAAAGAGGAGCTTTCCAGAAAGACTCCGCGCAATATCACCAGATAGTATCTGAGCGGATTAAGCAGGGTAAGTCGTTGCACCAGCTCCGGCATGTTGGCAATCGGTGTGGCAAAACCGGACAAGATTATGGAAGGAACAATGAACAGAAACGCTCCCAGCAAGCCCTGTTGCTGCGTGACCGACAGTGAAGAAATCATGAGCCCTACCCCCACAGCGGAGAGCAGAAAGAGCAGGATACCGGTATAAAGCGTCAGAATATTTCCTCGAAGCGGCACATTAAACCAGAGCACCGCCACCAGGATAATCAATGTGGCTTCGCCGAGCCCGATGATGAAGCCCGGCAGGGCCTTCCCCATGAGGATTTCCGCGGGACGCAAAGGAGTTACCAGAAGCTGATCGAAGGTGCCCTGTTCGCGCTCCCTGGCAACCGAAAGACCGGTGACCAGAATAGTCACCACCAGAGTGAGAATGCCGACGATACCAGGTACAATGAACCAACGGCTTTCCAGGTTTTGATTGAACCAGAAACGGGTCACGAGCTGAGCCATCGGGGTCGCCAGCCCATGGCTGCGGATCCATCGAGCATTGTAGTCACTCACGATCGATCGCACATAGCTCAAAACCACCATAGCCGTGTTGGAATTTCTTCCGTCCACGATCACCTGCAGCTCTGCCGCACGCCCTGCAAGGAGATCGCGACTGAATTGGCGGCCAACGTGCAAAACCAATAACACTTTTCTACTATCTATTAGAGGGGCGATCTCGTTATTTCGAGAAAGCTGAGCGACTTGGCGGAAATTGGTCGAACCGGTGAAGCCGGCAAGCAAGTCTTTAGCCGCAATCCCCGGATCTTCATTGTAAACGGCATAAGGCACCCCGGTCAGGTCGAAGGTGGCCGCGTAACTGAAGACCAATAGCTGCACAAGGGGCGGAACGATAATAACGGTCCTGCTCCTTTTGTCCTTCAGCAAGGCCAAAAACTCCTTGATCATCAAAGCGAAAATTCGTTGCCACACGGACTTGCTACTCCAATCGTTTGCGCGATTTCCGGCGGGTTAACGCAAGGAATAGAGTCGCCATTACGACCAAAGCCAGAGCGTTCGGAACGATTACCGACCATACATTGCCCGCCAGAAAAACGCTCTGCAAAATCGCTACGAAGTATCTGGCCGCCACGATATGCGTCAGACCCTGCACTACCGTCGGCATGCTGCCGATATCAAAAATGAAGCCGGACAAAATGAAGGCGGGAAGAAAAGTGCCGATAATGGCGGCTTGACTGGCCACAAACTGATTCCTGGCCAAGGTGGAAATCAGCAGCCCCATCCCGAGCGCAGTCAGCAAAAAGAGCGCGGACGCTGCGAACAGTACCCAAAGGGATCCCCGAAGGGGAACATCGAACAGCCAGACCGCCATGGTTACTGACAACCCCATGCCGCCCATCCCCAGAATAAAGTATGGCAGCAGTTTACCCACGATCACTTCACGCATGGCAACCGGGCTCACCATAAGAGCTTCCATCGTACCTCGCTCCCATTCCCGAGCCATTATCAATGCGGTTAACAGCGCACCGATCAGCGTCATAATGACCGCTATCAGCCCTGGCACCAGAAAATTCTGGCTTCTGACTTCACTATTGAACCAGATGCGCTGCTGCACCTGAACCGGTACAGAAAGCCCGTTCCCTCGCCTTAACGATTCCCGTCTGGTCCAGTCGCTCCACACCCCTTCCACGTATCCTGAAATCAGGCGGGCCGTATTGGCATCAACTCCGTTGATGAGCGCCTGAATGGCGCCTCCTTCTGGGCGCATGAGATTCTCTGCAAAATCTTCACGCAGGTAGACAATGCCGTTGGTTTCGTGCTGCAGCAGAGACTGTATCGCCTTCTCCATGCTAAAAAACTGCTCCGGCTTGAAATAGTCAGAACCATAGAACCCGGCTGTGAATCCGCTGGTATCCGCGCTCGGCTTCTCAACCACCAGAGCGATCGGAACCCGCTCCGCATCCAGCGACACACCGTAACCGAAGAGCAGCAACAGCACCACCGGCATCAAAAAAGCAATAGCAATACTGCTTGGATCTCGAAGGATCTGTAAAAATTCTTTGCGCATCAGCCCGCGCAGACGCATGAGAGCACCGCCGCGTCTGTCAGGAGTGTGTCGGCGCGTGTTTTTCATTGTCATCTCCTGGCTCGAATGACTTGCTTACCCCCTTCTTCAACTCTTCACGCTCTGCTTGGAGCCGACTTCGTGAACAGTCTCTCTTATAGCTTCCTCTGCGGTTAATCGCGGCTTCCCGAGCTTTGCTCATCCGCCTGGATCAAGTGAATGAAGGCGTCCTCCATACTGGGTTCGGGGGTTTCGGCTGATATGGCCTGCTTCTTTATATCTTCAGGTGTACCCAATGCCAGGATTCTTCCAGCCGACATGATGGCCAGCCGGTCGCAATACTCGGCCTCTTCCATGAAATGGGTGGTAACGAGAACCGTGACTCCCTGTTCAGCCAGCTCGTTTATCCGGTGCCAAAACTCGCGGCGGGCCAAAGGATCAACGCCGGAAGTGGGCTCATCGAGGAACAAAATTCCCGGCTCGTGCATGAGTGCACATGCCATTGCCAGCCGCTGTTTGAAGCCAAGAGGCAAATCGCCGCTGGTCGCATCGGCCTGTGAGGTCAGATCAAACTGTTCCAGCACGACAGAAATTCTCTCGGCCCGACGCTCCCCTGAAAGTCCGTACACGCTGCTGAAAAAGTTGAGGTTTTGCCGGACACTCAGGTTCCCGTACAATGAAAATCTTTGCGACATGTAGCCTATGCGGGCACGTGCGGCAGCGGCGGCCCGCCTTAAATCGAGACCGGCAACCAGGAGCTTCCCTTCACTGGGGGGCAACAGTCCGCACAACATCCTGAATGTTGTCGATTTACCAGCCCCGTTGGCGCCCAAAAGTCCGAACACCTCACCCTGTCTAACATCGAAGCTGGCATCCTTTACCGCATAAAAATCACCAAATCGGCGGGCCACATCCCGGACTTCGATGACCCGCTGCTCGCGATCCACCTGCAGATCCTGCAGGGTGACCTTTCCTGAAGCCTTAGCATCCGATTCTTTGGTCTTCGACTTGAGCAGAGCGATGAAGCTGTCCTCAAACCGGGCAGGAACGGGTTTCAAAGAGGCATCATCGGCTCCAGGCAAAAGTTCCCCGATTCTTGGCCGCTTCTCCGATTTCATTACCAGGCGGACCTTCCCGCCCTGAATGACGGCATCTATAACACCCTCACCCTTTGTCAGTACCTTCTGCACGTTGCGTTTGTTCAACCCTGGCGCCGCAACGGTATAGGTGTGCCCTTGCAGAGTCTCACTGAATGCTTCGGGCGGCCTTTGCCCCAATAATCGCCCCTCGTGAAGGATGATGACCTCCTGGCAACGCTCGGCTTCATCCAAATAAGCGGTGCTCAATAGAACGCTGGTCCTTTCCTCTCGCACAAGTCGATAGATTATATTCCAGAGCTCCCTTCGGGACACCGGATCGACGCCCACCGTCGGTTCATCCAATAACAGCAGAGTAGGAGGATGCATAAGCGTGCAGGCTAACCCCAGCTTCTGCTTCATCCCTCCCGACAGCCGGCCCGCCAGCCGCGAGGCAAAAGGGGCCAGCCCCGTCATGCGCATCAATTCCTGGTATCGCAGCGGGCGCTGACTTTTGGGAACACCCTGCAAATCCGCATAAAGATCAAGATTCTCCTGAACCGAAAGGTCTTCATAGAGGCCGAAGCGCTGAGGCATGTAGCCGATGGAGGCTTGCACCGCAAGCGAATCGCGCGTGGCATCGAGTCCGAGCACCGTGATTCTACCTTCGTCCGGCACAAGCAAGCCTGCCGCCAGCCGCATGAAAGTCGTCTTGCCCGCCCCGTCCGGCCCGATCAATCCGGTAATCACTCCG
>JAVEVM010000276.1:0-5503 GCA_034005055.1 Desulforhabdus sp.
GAATCTCGCCGCATGCATGCGCGCCAATGATGAAACCAGTGTGGAGGGTTAACCGTGCCTACGGAACCCGGAATTTGCAGTGGGAAGGAATTGGAGCTGGGGACTGCCATTGTGACGCCTGGCAGCGCCTCGCAGTTAAAGACCGGGGATTGGCGCTCGATGCACCCGGTGACCGACTTTGAGACCTGCATCAAATGCGGGCGCTGTTTTATTTACTGCCCCGATATGGTCTATGTTGGAAACGACCGGGGCTACTACGAGCAAAACTACTACTATTGCAAAGGGTGCGGGATCTGTGCCCGCGAATGCCCGGTGGATGCAATCAAAATGGTACAGGAGGGAGACTGAGATGGCCAAGCGAATTGGAATGGAAGTCTCCATAGCCGCTGCTGAAGCTGTGGCTCTGACTGATGTGGATGTGATTGCCGCCTACCCGATCACCCCTCAGACTCATATTGTCGAGCATCTTGCGGAGCTGGTGGCGGACGGCCATCTGGACGCCGAGTTCATCCCGGTGGAATCGGAGCACAGCGCCATGAGCTGCTGTGTGGGGTCATCTGCGGCGGGAGCAAGGACCTTTACTTCAACCAGCTCGCAGGGCTATGCGCTGATGTCCGAGATCTGCTATATCGCCGCAGGGCTGCGCCTGCCCATCGTGATGCTGACGGCCAATCGGGCTTTGAGCGCGCCCATAAGCATCTGGAACGATCATGCCGATATGATGATGAGCCGCGATACGGGCTGGATCCAGACGGTGGCTGAAAACGGCCAGGAGGTCCTCGATCTGGTCTTTCACGCCTTCCGGGTGGCCGAAGACGAGCGGGTGCTGCTGCCGGTTATCGTCAACCTGGACGGGTTCATCCTGAGCCACATGATCGAGCCGATGATTCTTCTCGATAAGGAAGAAGTCGATAGATATCTTCCCCCCTTCAAGCCCAAGCTTCGCCTCGATCCCAAGGAGCCGATCACCATGGGCCCGGTGGGTATGCCGGAGGTCTATACCGAAGCCAAAAAGGCCCACGATGAGGCTCTCAAGAGCTCCAAGGCAGTCATTGTCGAAGCGTGGAAGGAGTTCGGCGATCTTTTCGGGCGCCATTACCACCCGGTTGAAACCTTTAAGAGCGAAGATGCGGAAACGATTCTGATCACCATGGGGAGCATTTCGGAAACGGCCATGACGGCTGTCGAGGCCATGCGGGACCAGGGGAAAAAGGTTGGACTGGCCCGCCTTCGCCTGTGGCGCCCGTTTCCGACCGAAGAGCTGATTGCCGCGGTAAAGGGAGCAAAGAGGCTGGCGGTACTGGATCGGGCACTGACTTTAAACGGTGTGTGCGGACCGGTTTGTGCCGAAGTGAAATCAGCCCTCTACGACCGCGACCTGCACCCGTATCTGCAAAACTACATTGTGGGCCTTGGCGGCCGCGACGTGACGGTTGAAAACTTTGTCGAGATGGCTGACGGGGTGGCCGAGGCGGCCGAGCGCGGTGCGCCGATGGGTTATGAAATTATCAATGTGCGAGAATAATCGAGGATCGGATATGGCAGAAGAATTGAAGGGATTTAAGGGCTTCCGCATGAGCCGGATGCCGGTTGAGGAGCCGCTTTCAGCAGGGCATCGGGCCTGCCAGGGATGCGGTGAGGTGCTGGCGCTGCGCCAGGTGATGAAGGCCCTCGGAAAAGACGTGGTGGTGGTGAGTGCAACCGGGTGCATGGAGATTGTGACCTCCCCTTACCCGCAAACGGCGTGGAAGGTTCCGTGGCTGCATGTGGCCTTCGAGAATGCCTCGGCGGTGGTGAGCGGCGTGGAGGCGGCCTATAAGGCATTGAGCCGCAAGGGAAAAATCGAGCAAAAAGAGGTGGTCTTTCTGGCCTACGGGGGCGACGGGGCCACTGCCGATATCGGTCTGCAGTCCCTGAGCGGTGCTCTGGAGCGGGGCCATAACTTCGTCTATGTGTGCCTGGACAATGAAGCCTATATGAATACCGGCATTCAGCGCTCTTCATCGACCCCGTACGGGGCCATGACCACCACCTCGCCCCCGGGGAAAAAGAGCATCGGTCAGTCGACCTGGAAGAAGAACCTGCCGGCCATCGTTGCGGCCCACGGCATTCCCTATGTGGCGACTGCCTCGCCGGCGTTTCCGGTGGATCTGATGAACAAGGTGAAAAAGGCGGCGATGATGCCGGGACCGGCTTATATCCACATCTATTCGCCCTGCCCGACGGGCTGGCGAAGCTCTCCGGAGACCAGCGTGGAGGTGGCAAGGCAGGCCGTTTTGAGCAATGTCTTCCCGCTCTATGAGGTGATCAACGGCAGATGGATTCTATCGCGGGCCGAGAAGGCTTCGTGCGGTGCGGCCTGCCCGGCGGGGATCGATGTGCAGGGGTTCGTCTCCCTTATCGCCCAGGGGAAATTCAAGGAGTCCCTGCAGCTCATAAAGCAGGACAATCCGCTGCCGGCCGTTTGCGGCCGGGTCTGTCATCACCCCTGCGAGTTTGCCTGCGGGCGCTGTGAGACCGATGGGGCGGTGGCGATTGAATTTTTGAAGCGCTTTGTGGCCGACCTCGATCTTAACCGGGAAACGGCATACATTCCGGCAAAAAAAGGCGTCAAGAAAGACAAGGTGGCGATCATAGGGGCCGGTCCCGCCGGCCTTACGGCGGCTTATTTTCTGGCGGTTGAAGGGTACCCGGTAACGATTTTTGAAGCAATGCCGGAGCCCGGCGGCTGGCTGACCTATGGCATACCGGCCTTTCGGCTGCCAAGAGATGTCATGAAGGCCGAATTTGAAGCCATCTTAAAGCTTGGTGTGGAGCTTCGAACCGGGGTGAAAGTAGGGATCGATGTAACCCTGGAAGATCTTAGGGAAGAAGGGTTTCAGTCGTTTTTTATTGCGGTCGGAGCGCACAAGAGCCTGAAGCTCAATGTGCCCGGGGAAGAGCTCGAGGGGGTATTTGCCGGCGGCGATTTCCTAAAAGAGGCCAACATGGGCAGGGTCTCCGGTCTGGGCCGGCGTGTGGTGGTGGTTGGCGGCGGCAATGTGGCCATGGATTCAGCGCGGATGGCGCTGCGGCTTGGAGCTGAAGAGGTGTATGTGCTCTATCGCAGAAGCCGCCAGGAGATGCCGGCCGGCGAAGAAGAGATCATGGAGGCCGAAGAAGAGGGGATCTCGTTTCATTTTCTGGCCGCTCCGGTGGAGCTTGAAGGAGACTCGAAGGGGCGGGTAAAAGAGATAAGATGCATCAGGATGCAGCTTTGCGAGCCCGATGAGAGCGGCAGATGCCGGCCGGAGCCGATCCAGGGCACTGAATACAGCATCGAGGCGGACACGGTGGTTGCCGCTATCGGTCTTGCAACGGACCTGTCGGTTCTTGGAAACGGCGCTGAAGAAAAGCCAAAAACCACCCGCTGGGAGACCTTGGAAGTCGATCCGACCACCTATGAAACCTCCATTCCCGGGGTTTTTGCCGGAGGCGATGTGGTGAGCGGAGCGGCAACGGTTGTGGGTGCGATTGAGGCGGGCAAGGAAGCGGCGATTTCAATCGATCGGTACTTGAGCAGAAAGGATCTGGCCGCAGGCCGGGCCGGGACCCGCGAGCGGGAGGATCTGCCGGCGCCGGTGACCCCGGTTTCGGGCAGGAGAGCGGCCATGCCGAGGCTTTCCGGGGAGGAGCGCAGGAGGTCTTTTGAGGAAGTGCATGTCGGCTTTAGCGAAGAGCAGGCGGTGAAGGAATCCCAGTGCTGCCTGCACTGCGGTGTGAGCCGCCCCGATGGAGGGCGCATGCCGGTTTCGGAATATCTGGCGGCGCAAAGGCGCTTTCGGCATCTTACCGAAGTCGAGATTCAGAAGATCCAGAAGCGGGTCGATGCCGACTACGACGCCCTGCTGAAGCGCTGCGGGTTGAAGTAATGGCTCAAAGAATGCCGCTTAACTGGAACAGTTTATATAATTTGAATTATACACTAGCTTTTTGTTGACAAGGGTCAGTCGTTCTGGTAGTGAATGCCCCTTGTCTAAGATCAGTTCCCCGGTAGCTCAATCGGCAGAGCGGGTGGCTGTTAACCACTAGGTTGATGGTTCGAGTCCGTCCCGGGGAGCCAAGTAAAAACAAGGGCTTAGGGAGATTCCTTAAGCCCTTTTTGTTCTTCTGAACGAAACATCCTCAACAGTATCCCCGACAGAGTCTGTAAAGCTGAGTACTCGCTTTATCCCCAACAAGGGTAAAGCCGCCTTTCCTCGTCCCCTGGGAGTTGCTCTATTGCTACAGTTCCCGAGTGCGAAAATGCAGCCCCAAAGAGACATCCGCCACTCTCCTTCTATCGCCAGTCGGATCACTTGGGTGATCAGTAATGGGAGCGGGGATACATGTGCTTGTGGCTTCATCCATAATCCTGTCTCTCCTCGCCGGTCCATCATCCTTCTTGAGCCCTACCCGGCAGGGTAAACTTGCTGCACAAATATAGACCGGGGACGCCGAGGAGTTCGCGTCGAAAGGCCAGGAGGATCTGAATTCGAACCTTCCATGAACCCTTACAAAATCAGGTTGAATAAAGTATAGGAAAGAGAGACCAGTAGAGCACGGTAGTATCCTTCGTTCGCTGTGTAAGTAGGATGCTTACCTGGATAATACCCATGTCTGTCCGATGACAGAATTGATTGACAGTCAGGGCGCTCCACGGTTAGCTGTTGACAACACGGAGATCATCATTGATCAGGTTTCAACCGATCGAAAGTGTCATCCAGTTGCGGGATGCGAACCGCGAGTAGTCCGCCTGCAGCCTGGTAGGGTCATACGTTATCTCAAATGAAATGTGCCAGCGCCTGAGCGAAGCCGTCATTCCACACCTCCAGTTCGAGAAGCCTCACGACAATAAGGGCATCCTGATCGTGGGCAATTACGGTACCGGTAAGTCTCACATGCGTTCAGTTCTTTCCACTGTGGCAGAAAATGCTCTTGTGCTCCCGCCCCTTACGAATTCCACGGTCCGAGAGGCCGCCATCGCCATCGCCGGAAAGTTCCAGGTCATCCGTCACGACGATCAGTCGGTAATGATTGCTGGCCGCGGCTCGACAAGAGATCTATACTCACACAGCCTGGAGCCGACTAGGCTGAAGTTCTTTAAATAACCATTATGCGCTTCTGTAAGTGCCTGTGCTGCAATAAAGCTGAGTAGACTTTTTGGGTGATTCATGGATCAGTTTATGAGATATCATCTGTGTGTCTCGCATGTGCAATGAATATGTGACCCCGCTGTTCGGCAAAGTGAATGTGCGGATGCAGCTTCTTACCCACGGAAGGGAGGCTGCCTCCTCCGCCTCTGCGCGCAATAAATTGCAGAAGCAGATCGATATATTCAAAAAGAAGATTTCGGACATTTCAGTTCTGGAAAGAATAGTGCAAAAAAACAGCAGATATGGGTTCTGTCGTCAATCGGACGTTGCAGGCGAGATGCTGAAGACGGCATCGGCTGCAAAAGCTGAAGGGTATCCTGAGCCATGAA
>JAVEVM010000277.1:0-5497 GCA_034005055.1 Desulforhabdus sp.
ACCTGAAAAGCTCCTGGAGGTCTGCTCCGAGTGTCGGCTCGATGCCTGGAAAGAAGTGCCAAAAATGGCCGAACACTTTGCCCGGCAGGGATTGCGGGTATTGGGGATGGCCTATAAAGATGCGCCTGCCGAACAAACGGAAATTACCATGAAAGATTTAAAAACCGGACTGACCTTCGCGGGACTGCAGGGGATGATCGATCCACCCCGCCCGGAAGCCATCGAAGCGGTAGCGGGGTGCAAGGATGCAGGCATTCGAGTGGTTATGATAACCGGCGACCATTCGGTCACGGCCCTGGCCATCGCCAGAAAGCTGGGCATTGCCGCCGAAGAAGAAGAGATAGAGGATCTGGCCGCCAGACCGGTGGAGACTCTTACTGACGACCAGATCCTGTCTCTGCTGCAAGAGGTGGTCGGTATTCTGGCCCTACGCTCCGGCCTCACCGAGCACCAGCCGGCAAGCATCACCGGCGAGCACGTGCAGACAATGAGCAATGTTGAATTCCTGGAGTTGGTCAAGAACCTGTTCGCCACTCTGGTCAAACGGGCCGGACCCGAGGGGGCGGTCCGTGACGTTCTGTCCGGCAAAGAAATCGAAACCATGAGAGATGAGGATCTGTTTCACCTGGTGCAAAAGGTATCCGTTTACGCCAGAGTCTCTCCTCAACATAAGTTGCGCATTACCCAGCAGTTGCTTAAACACGGCGAGATTGTCGCCATGACCGGCGACGGCGTCAACGACGCGCCCGCTTTGAAGGCGGCTCACATCGGTGTGGCAATGGGCAAGACGGGCACCGATGTGGCCAAGGAGGCCTCCGATATGGTCATCGCCGACGACAACTTTGCCAGCATCTACCAGGCCGTGGAGCTGGGCCGGATTGTGTTCGACAACATTCGCAAGGTCACATTCTTTCTCATACCCACCGGTATTGCCGCCATCATAACGATCCTGGCCACCGTGATGCTGGGGTTGCCGCTCCCTTATTTACCCGCCCAGCTCCTGTGGATTAACATCGTTACCAACGGCCTCCAGGATGTCGCGCTGGCCTTCGAACCGGGTGAGAAGGATGTCTTGGATAGACCGCCAAGACCGCCCCAGGCCGGCATCTTCAGCCGCCTCCTGGTGGAGCGCACCATCATTGTGGCCGTGTTGATCTCAGCCGGGGTGATCTACGAATTCGTGCATGCCTTAAATGAAGGAGTGTCACTGGAGAAAGCCAGGACCGTGGCAGTAACTACAACGGTCTTTTTCCAGTTCTTCCAGGCATTTAACAGCCGCTCCGAGCTGCAGTCACTGTTTCGAATGAACCCTTTGGGCAATCCGTTCCTCTTTTTCGGCATCATTGCGGCTTTTATTGCCCACCTGGCAGCCATTTACGTCCCGGCCATGCAGTGGGTTTTTCGCATGGAGCCTATCATGCCGCTGGAATGGCTCAGGATCGCTCTGGTCTCCATCACCGTCGTGATCGTGGTGGAAATCGATAAGCTGGTCAGAAGAATCCTGGCCGCACATCGATGATACTCATAACAGCACACCGTCATTCCCGCCAAATACATGCGGAAATGACGATCTGGGTCGGAATGGAGATAACGCTCGGATGGAAAATCGCTCCAGCAGGCATCCACATGACATTCCCGGAATGATCGTGAATCGCGACTTCGAAGGCATCCAACAGTGGCTCCTTCACACGGATACCCTTGACATCGCCGCGGAGCTCTGCCGTCTCAAACCGGAAAAGCGGGCCATAGCCTTTCGTCTGCTGACCAAGGATCGAGCCCTGGGAGTCTTTGAAGCTTTCGACCCTGTTCACCAGCAGGAGCTCTTGACGGCTTTGCGAGAGCAAAATATTCGCGAGCTTCTGGAAGGGATGGAGCCGGACGATCGCGCGCGCCTTCTCGATGAAATGCCCGCCACGGTGGCCAAACGTCTCCTGGACGGCCTCAGCCCCAAAGAGCGCAAACTGACCTCCATCTTGCTGGGGTATCCGGAAAATTCCACTGGGCGTATCATGAGCCCGGAGTTCGTTGATCTGCGCGCCTCAATGAAGATCGAAGAGGCGATGGCTAAAATTCGAATGAGGGGAAAAGACGCGGAAACGATCTACAGTTTGCCCGTCACCGACGACCAACTGCATCTGGTGGGCGTGGTCAGCCTGCGCGACATGGTTCTAGCTGACCCGAACCAAACTGTCAGCAACATCATGTGCACACAAGTCTACTACGCCCAGGCCGATGAGGATCAGGAGGGACCTGCTCGGCTTATCCAGGAAGCAGACCTGATTGCCCTGCCCATAACAGATAGAGAGAAACGGCTGTTAGGCATTCTCACCGTTGACGATGCCATGGAGGTATTGGAAACTGAAGACACCGAAGATATCCTGCGAGGAGGCGGTCTGGAGCCTTTGGGCAGGCCTTATCTCTCGGCCTCCCTTCTGCGCCTCGCTCGCACACGCGTTATGTGGCTGATCATCTTGATTTTTGCTGCAGCTTTAACCGTTAACATTCTCAAGATTTTTGAAGCAGCGCTGGAAGCTGCGATTACGCTATCGCTATTCATTCCGCTGTTGATAGACACCGGCGGCAATATAGGCTCGCAATCCGCCACCCTGATCATTCGCGCCATGGCGGTCGGGGAAGTTCGATTCACCGATTTTGCCCGCGTGGTGCTTCGCGAAGTGCGGGTCGGAGCAATGCTTGGACTGATGCTCGGCGGCGTTGCCTACCTGCCGACCATGATACTCTTCGGCAAAAGCATTGCCCAGGTGCTGTCGCTTGCCATGTTTTCCATAAGCATCGTTGCTGCCTTTGCCGGATCAGTTCTGCCCATGCTGGCCAAGCGCTTCGGGGTCGACCCTGCAATAACAAGCGCCCCCATCATTACCACGCTGGTGGACTCTTCCGGTTTGGTTATCTATTTTCTCATCGCAAAATCGATCTTGAAGATCTGATACCAGGTCATGCAAGACTCTTCCCTCATTAGTCCCTCACGAGGTTGAAACCCTCGCCTTCCAGGCGGGCAGATTTATCACCCCCTTTTGTGATAAAGTGGCATGGTTAAGGGGGTGGGCGCTATGGATTATCGGTATGGGAGTCACACGGTTTTCAACATTGAGTACCATTTTGTGGCTCATCGCGGATTTCCGTGAAGAGGTTCTGTCATCAGGTTGAGGTCATTCCGAGTGAAGCGAGGAATCTTGTTGAAATGCCATCAAAATCAGGATTCCTCGGCTTTCGTCTCGGAATGACAGAGAGCGTTTTTCACGTCAATCCGCGATGAACCCATTTTGTTTGGGTTACGAAATATCGATACAAAGTTCTTACAGGTGATGTGGCCTTGCGCGTGAGAGAATTGGTTCGTCAAACATGCGAAGCCTTTGAGATCTGCATACTCAGTGGAGTAGTGAGCCAAGACCATGTGCATATTTTTTTGTCGGCACCACCGATAATGGCGCCGAGTGAAATCATGAGGCGAATCAAGGGCCGGACAGCCCAGAAGTTGTTTGAAGAATTTCCTATGCTTAAGAAGCGTTATTGGGGACGTCACTTTTGGGCAAGAGGGTACTTCTATGCCACGTCTGGGCAGGTTACTGACGAGATGATTCTCAGTTATTTAGAGCACCATTTCGAACCGAATCCTAATGACAATCTCCGCACGGAGAAATAGACGGGTCTTCGACCTGTATCCCGACTTTCAGTCCTTAGGAGCCATCCAAAAATAACCTGGTGCAAAAATATTTTATGCGGGAGCCGTTCTCGGATGTATGGCGTAGTTCCATTCCCCATGAAATTGGTCTCGCTCGAGCCGCAGTTGGGCCATTTTGCTTGTAACCGACTTTCTGCTACCTCCACTACGTCGCTGCCGCTGTGTCATTTCTTCAGTGCCTGGCTCTGGGTCTGTCTTTAGCTCCTCTAGCCCGGCAACGATGGTCATCTGGCCCATCCCCAAGGCCTCCGCGACCGCACGGATTCCCCCTTGACCGAACCGAATAGCCTCATTGGCTGCGCACAAACGCCTTCTGCGTTCATCCAGAAAAGGTCGGATGCGCTCATAATGGACTGCCAGCTCTTTTTGCTTTTCAGCTCGTACCTGTTTATACAGTCGAGAATCCTCTCGTCCGCCCTGCCATTGTTTCTCGCGCATTTGCTGGTCCACCTTTCTGTATGGTTCCCAGCATTACTTACTACAATTTCTGCTCAATGTTCCGCCCTATTTGCACCGCTCTAGGTTATACTGGTTAAGGATACAGAGTTACATTTTTGTTGCCGATTTTGCGGGACAAGCTGACTGTTCTTTGCTAGGGTCATGAAGGATGAATCCGAGTTCTTCAAGACTGACGACCCAGCCAAAGGAGTGCCGCATGAGACGCATCCATTTTTCAGAAGATGAGATCGAGCATCTGAAGAGAGAGCGCATTGAAGAGAATCATCCCATTGTGCGCCGCAGGATGATGGCCTTATATATGAAGGCCAAAGGCCATCAGCACAAAGACATCTGCAAAGAGCTCGACATCACTAATGCATGTCTCTACAAATACTTGGATGCCTATATCCAAGAAGGGCTCGATGGGCTCAAACGCCTTGGCTACCGAGGCAAACGTAACCTCCTTGAGGAGAATCGTGATATCATCATTGCTTATCTTGAGGCCCATCCTCCCGCCACTTTGAAAGAGGCTCAAGCGAGAATCGAGGAAGCAACTGGAATCAGGAGATCATTACCTCAAGTGCGAGCCTTTTTAAAAAAAACGCCTCCGACGGAGGAAGGTCAAACAAGTCCCCGAAAAGGCAAACATCGATAAACAGGAGCAGTTTCGCGTTGAAACACTGGAGCCGTTGGTGGAAGAAGCACAGCAAGGAAAAATAGAACTGCTCTTCATGGACGCCGCTCACTTTGTTCTGCTTCCTTTTCTGGGCTACCTTTACTCACTTGTCACCCGGTTTATCAAGAGCTGGAGCGGACGCAAACGTTTCAGCGTGCTGGGCGCGGTGAATGCTGTGAGCAAAGAACTGATCATGATGACGAAAGCTACCTACGTGGACTCAATGACGGTCTGCGCCCTGCTCAAAGAAATCGCAATGCGTTACTATGACCGCAGTATAGTAATCGTCTTGGACAACGCACGATATCAACGTTGTCGCCTGGTACAGGAAACTGCCGAGCGACTCCAGATTCGCTTGGTCTTCCTTCCGCCTTATTCTCCTAATCTCAACCTCATTGAGAGGTTGTGGAAATTCGTCAAAAAGAAAGCCCTTTACAACCGATTCTACTCAGACTTCCCGTTGTTTTGCTCTGCAATCACGGATTGCCTCAACAAGACTCATACGGTGTACCGAGACGAACTCGATACTCTCTTGCGGCCAAATTTTCAGTCATTCAAAAATGTAACTTTTAACCCTTAATTGGTATACATGTTTTGCTCCCGGTCGCCGGCCGGGGTATACTCAGCGGGACCATTCTTGCCATGGGGCGCGCGGCTGAGGATACTGCGGTGATACTTCT
>JAVEVM010000278.1:0-5490 GCA_034005055.1 Desulforhabdus sp.
TGCAACAGGTTTTCACTCTTGAGGTTGTCGATCTTAAAATACTGAGCATGCAGAGCGGCTGCGATTTCGGCTGACAGTCCAAAGCGAACCAGGCCGTTTTGCTCCGTATCCACCACGATGAACTTACTGCGTTGGTCGCCGGCCATTCTGCCTGCCGCCAATAGCGCCTCGCGGATAGGTGAGCTGGCTTCGTTAATGGCAACATTGCCCCTGCCGTCGGTCAGCACCAATACGATGGGCTGTGCCGACGGGTCCTTGAGGAAGCAATTGCGCAGCACCTCGCTGCCTTTCAGAAGTCCTGCAGTGAGCGGAGTCCGTCCACCGACCGGAAGGTCTTTCAAGAGCTTTCCGGCCAGATCGATGGAGGAGGTTGGCGGCACCATGAGTGTTGCATCGCGGCCGCGAAAGCAAACCAGCGCCACCCGGTCCCGTTTCTGGTAGGCATCGAGGAGAAGCGACATGATCGCCCCTTTGGTGGCCCTCATACGTCCCCGGGCCCCCATTGAACCGCTGGCATCCACTATGAACAGGAAAAAGTTGCCGATTCGCTTCTCACGAACCTTCTCCCGGAAATCTCGGGGTCGAATGACAACGGCCAGGTGCGAGTCCTTTCGTCGCCTCTTTTGATAGGGCGCCGCAGCGCGCAGGGTTGCGTCCAGGGCCAGATCGTTGCGCTGCATATCCATTGTGCTCCTCACATAGCGCCCCTGTTTTTGCGATGTCCTGGTGCGCGATCTTCTTCCCGAGCCCCGCCGCAGCAAGCGATCCTTGTGTTGCGTAATCCGCCGCATGCGAAAGGTCTCGCCGATTTCGAATATTTTCTCCTGAACGCTTCGCTCAACGGGCGCCTGTGACGGATTGTCTTCGGAGGCGGCATCATTCTCGCCGCTTTGCTCTGACGATGCTCCTTCAGCATGGGAGCTCGGCTTGCCTCGTTTTTGGTCATGATTGGCTCCCTCTGCCGGTGGATCCTTCGTGGACTGCTGTTCGTCCCCCTTATTCTCGTTCTCCGAGCTCTTGTCGGGTTCCGGAGGAGGAGGCTGAGGCGGTGCAACGTGTCTTGATCTGTGAAGGAGCGCTAGCTTTGCCGCCGCCTTTACGTCTTCGGTTGCGACAATCTTTCTGCCGGCCCAGGCGGCAAGTGCGATGGCCGCCTGTTCGATGACCAGGTCGGCGCGGTGCCCCGCAACATTGCTTTCCGTGCAGAGCTGGGAGATAAAATGCCGCATGGAGGCTTGCACTTCAACAGCAGGAAGAATTTTTCGAGCCCGCTCGATGGAAGCCGCAATTTCGGCCTCGGCCTCCTGGAGCTCGGCGGCAAATCCTGCAGGGTCTGAGTCAAAGGCTTCGCGGCACTCCATCAGCAGCGCGCGCTCCTCCACATCATGCGCTGCGGCTACTTCCAGGCAAAGGCCGAAGCGGTCCAGAAGCTGCGGACGCAGTTCTCCTTCTTCCGGGTTCATGGTGCCAACCAGAATGAAGCGGGCCGGGTGGCAAAAGGAGATTCCCTCGCGCTCGACAATGTTTTCCCCACAAGCCGCCGCGTCAAGGATGATATCCACCAGGTGGTCGTCCAAAAGGTTGATTTCGTCGACATAAAGGAAGCCGCGATGGGCTTTTGCCAGCAGGCCGGGCTGAAACTGCGGTCGGCCGGTTTTGACGGCCATCTGAAAATCAATGCCGCCGCTGATTCGATCTTCGGTGGCGTTCAACGGGAAATCCACGACGCGAATTTTCCTGTGGTCCACGCGCTGCCAAGCGTTCTTTCGGCAGAAGTCGCATAGCCTGTTGCGATCCAAAGGATCGCAGGAATAGGGACAGCCATGAGCCACGGGGATCTCAGGCAGCAGCGCCGCCAGCGCGCGAACCGCTGTGGATTTGGCCGTTCCTTTTTCCCCGCGAATAAGCACACCGCCGATCTTCGGATTGATCGCATTAAGTATCAGGGCAAGCTTCATTTGCTCCTGCCCGACAATTGCGGAAAATGGATATACCTTGCGTGTTTTCATATTAGGTTCATCTTTCGCATCATTTCCTGCCATTGAGGCACATCGTCGGCGGAAAAGATGTCCACACTGCCCCCCTGGAATTCGCCGTCGATATCTCCCATTCGCTCCTCGATGAGCCCTTCGATTTCGAGATAATTTTGCCTGAGCTCTTCCAGGACTTTGGGATCGGCCTGCCACAACCCGCGGCTCTCCGCTTCCAGGAGTCTTCGCGCGATCTCTTCCATGGCCCAGGGATTGTGCTGTTCGAAGAATCCGCGGTTCTCCGCATCGAGAATGAAAGTCCGCGTTATGTCGTCAAAGATCCAGTCATCCACTTCCTGTGTAGTGGACTCCCAGCCGTAGACTCGTCCGACCCTTTTGGAAATGTCGCCCGCTCCCTTGTACCCGTGCCGCTTCATGCCTTCGATCCATTTAGGATTGAGCAGTTTGGTGCGCACCACGCGGCGAATTTCATCAGCCAGATCCCGCACTTCCACGTGCTCGGGCTCTCTGGTGTCGCCGTAGTAGGTCTTCACCTCTTTTCCAGACAGGCTTCGGGCCGCCGCGGTCATGCCCCCGTGCGTTCCAAAGTAGCAGCAGCAGCCGAACAGGTCGTGCTCGTCGGAAACCACCTTATTGAAGGTGACATCCACGGTCTTCATGCTGTTTGCCAGCTGCGCATGAGAGGCTTCCCCGTGAATGTCCTTGCCGTAGGCGTAACCGTTCCAGTAGAGAAAAATGTCGGCAAGGTCTTTCTCTTCCTTCCAGGCGGAAGCATAAACGGCGAGGTTTACTCCCGGCCGGTAAGTGCCGGGGGGCGACGCAAAAAGGCGCAAGGTGGCTTTGCGCCAGGCGACCGGATCGACGGCATCCTCACCATTTTCTTCGATTTGCCACAGGCTGTGCTTGCGGATGAAATTCAGCTCGGGGGGCTCATCAAGGGCGGCCACCGCCTGTATGGCTTCATCCACGTAGGCAATGCAGTTTGGAAAGTTGTCGCGGGTGATGCCTGAAATACGCAGAGTCACATCGATTCTCGGTCTCCCCAATTGCTGCTGAGGGATGATGTCAAACCCTCCGACCCTGCCGTTCGGCAGCCAACGGGGTCTGACTCCGAGCAGATTAAGGATCTGGGCCATGCCTTCCCCGTCCGACCACATGATGTCCGCACACATCCAGTAGATGGCGACGTTTTCCGGCAGCCGTCCTTCCTCGCGCATGTGTTTTTCCAGGAGCGCTTCGGCAAGCCTTTCTCCCACTCGATAGGCGGCCTTTGAGGGGACCCGCTCGGGATCCAGGGAATAAAAATTCCGTCCGGTCGGCAAAACGTCGTCACGACCTCGGGTAATCAATCCCGATGGCCCGGCGGGGATGTATTCTCCGCTGAATCCCGAAAGAAGCGCGGGAATCTCCTTGGAAGCTTCGATTCTAGAGTTCACATCCAGAATGCGCTCGCGAAGCGCGGGCAGCTCGGCAAGCAAACCGTCACATTTGAATCTCGCCCCTAAAAGGTCGCGAACCGATTGCGCCAGGTCGCTTTTGGGATCTTTCAGGCACCGACGAATGATTTCCTTGCCCAGATTTTCGGCCTCGGTCAGAAGCTCACCGTAGCTCTTAAGAAAGTCCGGATGGACGGCCCCGGCATCCGCCAGCAGGCTCTGCAGCTCCAGCCCCATCAGCGAACAGGACAGTTTGCGTGGAGATATCTTTTCGCCGGCATCGTAGCGCAGGATGGAATGGAGAAAGTCGATTCGTCTTTCATTTTCCGGCCGATCCCCGAAAATGTGCATGCCGTCCTGCACCTGTGAATTCTGAATGCGGCTCAATGCTTCATGAGTTACTTTAGCGATTTGATCAAAATGGACGTGGACCGATCCGTGCCGGCGATCGTGTTGGTCGTTCGCGCCGTGGTTTTCGCTGGCTGAATCGTGGTGCAGCCAGTGCTTAATGCCCGCATCATGGTCCAGTTTTGCCTGTTTGATGAGATCGACGATCAGGTGCTGCAAAACATGCGCACGATTGCGATCGAACAGTTTTGCCTGCTCGTATTCGCCCAGGGTGCGGGCGAGCTCCTCGAGGGAATCGTACAGACCGCTTTGGCTCAAGACCGTTTGCATGTGGTCTACCAGAGTGGCATAACCGCGCCGTTTGGCGATGATCCCTTCGGGGGGATTGTCCGCATTATAGATATAGAGGTGAGGCACTTCGTGCAGGGCCAGGTCCGGCATACAGGCGGCCGACAGGCCGACGCCTTTGCCGGGCAGCCATTCGATGTTTCCATGGGTGCCGACATGTACGATCACATCAGCCGGGAAATCCGTCTCCAGATACCGATAGGTAGCAAGGTACTGGTGCGGGGGCGGAAGCTTAGGATCATGCAGGATCTTGCACACCTGCCCGTCGCAGCGCGGACCCGCACAGCCGCGCTTGGGCTGCACGCAAACCACAGCATTGCCGTAGCGGACACCGGTGATCACCAACCGGTCTTGATAGACCATGGCGGCCGGTACACCATCCTTTGCCTCCCCGGGTGGATTTCCCCACGCCGAGCGAATCCGCTCCCGGGCTTTTTCGGGAAAAGTTTCCCACCATTTCAAGTAATCGTCCAAAGAAAGCAGTGCCAGCGCGCCATTTTTCTTTACGATCTCTTCTACCGTGGTCCAGCGGAACTCGGCAACGGCCTTTCGCTCCATGATGGTTTCTATGAGCTGCTCGCCGCTCTCGGGGGCATTCACCCGGTACCCTTCGCGCGCCATCGACTGGAGGATGCGGGCGACGCTCTCGAGGGAATCCAGATTGCTGGCGGAGCCAACCGTAGCCTCCACGGAAGCGCACGGGTTGTTGTGCAAAATGAATGCGACCTTTCGTTCCTCGATGGGCTTGTTGCCCAGGGCGACCCACCGTTTAACCCGCGCGGCCAGCCGCAGGCAACGTTCCCGAATGGCGACCCGCTCCTCGGTTTCAGCATTAGTCGCAGCGTCAACGGTTTTCTTGAGAGCTCCAATGAAAAGCGGCTCGACGACACCCTCGAATTCCGGCATGGCGATCGACCAGCCGATGTCACCCGCCAGTTCCTGCTCGTCTTCCCATTCCTCCACCGACTTGTAATAGGAAACGATGGGTTGAAAAACCGGCACGTTGAGCCGTTTCAGCAGCTCAACGCCGTGCGCCGCTTTCCCGGTGTCGGCTGTTTCGTCCCCTTTTACCCGCCCCAAAAAGAACGACTGCAGCTTCACCATGGCGTGAATGCGGGACTCTCCATCGGGGCAGAGAAACCACTCCTTCACCACTTCACCGCTCCCCCCGGCACCGAGCCCTTCGTCTCGAACACTGTACGAAAAAGCCGGAATGACTCGCAGTCCCTCGCTCTCCAGCGCTTCGATCAGGCTGTTTTCCACCTGTAAATGGCCGTTTACCCAATAATGCCGGGCAAAGAGAATCCCCACCGCGGGTGCACCGCTGAGCCCCACCCGCTCGCTATACTGGTCGTACCAGGAAAGGT
>JAVEVM010000279.1:0-5490 GCA_034005055.1 Desulforhabdus sp.
GAAGCGAGGGATTCAGGGTTCTAAGCTGCTTCACCGGCACATCCAACCAAACAGCTACCTGTTGCAGTTTAAGGGGAGATTTAACATAAGTCGAATCGAAATCGAAAACCGGCAGATATTTGGGAGCATCGAAGTCGTGGTTCTCCAGGTCGCGTGCGATCTTGATCGCAGCCAGGATTTTAGGTACGTAGGCGCGAGTGATCCTCGGCAGCGAGCCTCGCTTGCTTATAGTCCAGAAGTCCTTCGTGCCGCATTTTTTTATTGCTTTCTGGACCGGACCGTCGCCTGCGTTGTACGCTGCTAAAGCAAGCGGCCAGGAGTTGTAGCGATCGTACAACATTCGTAAGTACTTGGCTGCAGCCTCCGTCGATTTGACCGGGTCCATGCGCTCATCCACCCAGCGGTCAACCCTCAGGCCCAAAGAGCGTGCCGTGGAAGGCAACAATTGCCAGTATCCTCCGGCTCCGCCGGGAGACATTGCTTTGCTCTTGAATGAGCTCTCCACCAAGACAACATAGATCAGCTCTGCCGGGACACCGCGCGATTCCAAAATTTTAACCATCAACGGTAGGTGGAGCCAGGAGCGCTCCAAGCCGTCAATAAAAGTGAGACGGCCCTTGCCCTTGTAAAAACCAATGTATTTCTGCACTGCGGGTTGATTTGGGACCTGAATTCTGGTCTTGTTATTCGATTTTCCAGCCGGGGAAGAATTTTCGACTCGGGAGGGGGAGGTCAGGGATGCCACCATGCAAGTGTCTCCCTGAATGGGTCTCTCGTGAACTAGAAAGGTGTTGGAGAGTTTGCCCCAAGAGCTCTTTGAGAGGTCGGTCTTGGCGTTGATGTTGGCAGAACATGAGGTGAGAATAAGGCAAAGCAGGACGGCAGCTTTCAGCCAGATGCGCCAAAAGCCGTTTGCGGCTTCCCCCAGCTGGTGCCTGCGAAACAAAAAGCTAGGCGCCATACTGGTTCTCCTTATGAATTATTTCAAAGAAAATCGACTTGTCCATAGTGGATCAACTGTTTTTGTAAAACTGTCGCTGCCTTCATAGCAGGGTACTGCTGTTAGGATCAAACGCGACCTGAACTGTTTTTTGGCGGTTAGGCGCAATTTTTCACAAGGAAGTTTTGATAATTGCGGCAATGCGGATCTATGTGGCCATATTCGATGGAAATTGTGCAATTGTTATCTTACTGGGTCAAAATGATTAGGAATTACACTTAATTCTATTTCACGCTTTTCAGCTCGTGCCGGATAGAGCTCAAGCTTGATAATTCTTTCAATTTCATCATCTTGACACAAAATAACGAATCACTTAAAGTTACTCGTTTTTCGAGCCGGATTTACTGTTCGACAATTACAGAGATGATAAAGTGGGGAAGATGAATGGCGGACGATCGGCGTCTTAAAAGCATCCGAAATATAGGAATCATCGCTCATATTGATGCCGGTAAAACCACCGTGACGGAGCGTATCCTTTATTATACCGGCAGATCCCACAGGATGGGCGAAGTGCATGAAGGTACGGCTGTTATGGATTGGATGGAGCAGGAGCAGGAGCGGGGTATAACCATCACTTCTGCTGTTACGACCTGCAGCTGGAACAACCACGAGATTCATATAATTGATACTCCAGGTCATGTGGACTTCACCATTGAAGTTGAGCGCTCGCTGCGCGTTTTGGACGGCGCCATTGCGGTCTTCTCCGGTGTCGATGGTGTGGAGCCGCAGTCGGAAACGGTCTGGCATCAGGCCGATAAGTACCGGGTACCGAAGATAGCCTTTGTCAACAAAATGGATCGTCTGGGCGCCGATTTCGATAGTGTGGTCCGGCAGATTCAGGAGAAACTGCAGGCCAATCCCTTGCCTGTGCAGCTTCCTCTTGGCCTGGAGGCGGATTTGCAGGGGGTTGTCGACCTGATCAATATGCGTGAAATCTACTGGCACGATGAAACCCTCGGGGCCGAATACGAATACCGGGAAATTGACAGCGAGCGCATGCAGGCTGCTCTAGAAGGTCGCGACCAGTTGCTAAGCAAGGTGGCAGAATGGGACGATCACCTTATGGAGTGCTATCTCAATGACGAAGAGATATCCGCGGCCGACTTGCTGCCGGTCATTCGCAAGCTCACATTGGAGCTCAAAATCGTCCCGGTGCTGTGTGGCAGTGCTTTAAAGAACAAAGGCATACAGCCTTTGTTGGATGCCATCGTTGACTTCCTGCCTGCTCCCGTCGATGTGCCTGCCATAGAGGGTGTCCATCCTCAGACCCGGGAGACAGAAAAACGCCTAAGCAGCGAAAAAGAGCCGCTTGCCGCACTTGTTTTCAAGGTTTTTATGGATCAGGGCCGCAAGTTGACTTATGTGCGAGTCTATTCCGGCAAGCTGGAAGTTGGAAAGGACGTTTTCAACACGCTAAAGGGAAACAGGGAGAAGATCTCGCGCATTTTCGAGATGCATGCGAATAAACGAACCAGATTGGAAAAGGCAACGGCCGGCAACATAGTGGCAGTGATGGGATTGAAATCGGCAACCACAGGTGACACCCTGTGCGATCCGAATCATCCTATTATCCTCGAGCCTATGGACGTATACGAATCGGTCATCTCGGTCGCTGTTGAGGCAAAAACCCGTGCCGATCAAGAGAAATTGATGGAAGTTCTTGGCAGGCTCTCGGAAGAAGATCCGACCTTCCGTTTTCGAGAGGATGCGGATACGGGGCAAACCATCATCAGTGGAATGGGAGAGTTGCACCTTGAGGTGATTTTGGCCCGTCTTGAGAGAGACTTTCATGTCGGCGTCAATGCGGGAAAACCTCAGGTTGTCTATCGCGAGACTATTTGCCGGGAAGCACAGGCGCAGGCAGTTTTCGATCGCGAAATTGCCGGCAGTCGACAGTATGCCATGGTTGAAGTCCATGTGACTCCGCTCTCACGCGGCCACGACAACTCCATTGTCAACAAAGTGAGAGACGGTTCGATACCAGAGCTGTATTTCCCTGCGGTAGAAGAGGGTATTCGAGACGCTATAGGCAGCGGACCGTTGCTGGGCTACCCCGTGGTTGATACTGAAGTCGTGATATTTGGCGGTGCTTTTCAGGAAAACCTTTCCACCGAACTGGCGTTTCGTGTGGCGGCTGGTATGGCCTTTCGGAAAGCATGTGAAGAGGCTTCTCCGAGCTTGCTGGAGCCCTATATGGCGGTGGAAATATTGGTCCCAGAGGAATTCTTGGGAGAGGTCTTGGGCGACCTCAATTTTCGCAAAGGCAGAGTGGAGAGCATAACCTCTCGCAAGGCGGTTCAGGTCGTTAAGGGTGTGGTTCCGCTCTCCAAAATGTTCGGCTACTCGACGGTACTGCGGTCATCCACGCAGGGCCGGGCCACTTTTACCATGACTTTCTCCCATTACGATGCAACCTCCGAAGCCTGACGGTCAGTTGGCAATGCCGCGGGCTGGAATTAAGAGCTTGCTATTATGTGATATATGTTCTATCATATTCGACTGGACTGGGGTTTAAGCAGGCAGCTGATGTAATCCCAACAGCTCGCCCGGGGCTGCACAAAGAAACCGGGCAGCTTTCTTAGTGCCAAGAAATCATACAAGGCCCTTTTGTTGCTGAAAGGTAGGTGAAAACTGAATGTCGGAGGTCGAAACCAGGGAAAACATTGAAAAGAAAATCCGCAAGCTCCGCAAAGATTTTCAGAAAAACGTTCAACCCGTCTTGCGCCGCCACAATTATTATCTGACCAAAGGCGAACGCCGCCGGATTAAAAAGAAGAAAGCGATCAAGAGAATCCAGCGCCGGGAACGCAGAATAATGCGGTCCGCATAGTTATTCTTCCCATCTCCTGATCTGGAGAGAGATACGCCAGAAGAATAAGATGAGGACAATGAAATGAATGGCAAGATTAGACACGCATGGGAGTTATGTCGGTTGCCTGCTGCCGCTCCAAAATCATCTGCTCGATTAGAAAACCCTGAGAAGAGCTTCCCTCTCAGGGTTTTTTAATATTAGCGATGCCTTAGCAAATTCCTTGCAATTACAAGGCGCATGATTTCGTTGGTGCCTTCGTAAATCTGAGTTATCTTGGCATCCCGCATATGGCGTTCCATTGGATAGTCTTTACAGTAACCGTAACCGCCAAGAACCTGTACGCCCTCGACTGCGGCCCACATGGCGGTGTCTGAAGCAAGCAGTTTAGCCATTGCCGCTTCTTTTTCGTAGGCTTTTCCATTCTGTTCCAACCAGGCAGCCCGCAGGGTGAGCAACTCGGCGGCGTCCAGTTGAGTTGCGATGTCGGCGATCTTCCATTGAATGGCTTGGAAGGAAGAAATCGGGCGTCCGAACTGTTCCCGGGTTTTACTGTATTCGACTGCTTCCTCCAGGACCGACCGTCCAATCCCCAAGGCTTGTGCAGCAATGCCTATACGGCCGCCGTCCAAGGTGGAAAGCATTTGCTTGAAGCCTTCGCCTTGGTTGCCGAGCAGATTCTCTTTGGGAATTCTTGCATCTTCAAAGACCAGCTCGGCGGTTCCGGAAGCGTTGATTCCCAGCTTTTCTTCAACCGTTCCCACTCGAAATCCCTCGGTATTATTGAAGTCGACTATAAAGGAGCTAATGCCTTTATAACCGGCCGTTTTGTCGGTGACGGCGGCAAGCACACAGTAGCCGGCCACATTGCCATTGGTGATGAATTTTTTGACGCCGTTAATGACCCACTCATCGCCATCCAGCACTGCCGTAGTTCGCATGGTAGCCGGATCGGAACCGGCTCCGGCTTCGGTTAAGCCGTAGCATCCCAGTGCTTCGCCACTGGCAACCGGGCGCAAATACTTTTGCTTTTGTTCTTCGGTTCCGTACTTGTATACGGGGAAATTGTACAGGCTGTTGCAGACACTCATGATTACACCGCAGGAAGCGCAAGCCTTGGAGATTTCGATCATGGACAGAACATAGCTGATATAGTCCATGCCGGCCCCGCCGTAAGTATCGGGAATGGTGACCCCCATCAGCCCGAGCTCACCCATTTTGGCGGTTATCTCTTTGGGGTGCCTATGGGTCCGATCCAGCTCGGCAGCAACCGGCTTGATCTCGCGCTCGGCGAACTTGCGAGCCATGTCTTGAATCATTTGTTGTTCTTCAGTCAGTTCAAAGTTCATTTGCGCTCCTCCAGAATGGGAAAAGATTTTCCAGCATGACAGTTTTGACAGATCACTTTTGCAAAGATCCTTGAAAATTCGGTTTGCGCTTTTCCAGAAAGGCGGCCACCCCTTCTCTGGCATCCTGGCTGGTAAAGCACACCGAGAACGCCTGAGCTTCCAGTGCACATCCGCTCTTTAAATCTACATCATAGCCTCTATCCACGACCTGTTTGATAGCGCGCAGTGCCACTTGTCCTTTGGTCGCAAGAGCGCTGGCGACTTTCATGCTTTCCGTCAACAACTGATCGGACGGAAAAACCTTGGCTACCAGCCCCAGCTCCTGTGCTTGC
>JAVEVM010000280.1:0-5467 GCA_034005055.1 Desulforhabdus sp.
GGGCTTCACCGATGCAGTAGATGAATGGGATGCCTTGCGTAGATTCATTGAAGAAACGAGCGTGGATCTGATTCAGTTGCGAAATCTGAATATCGATCCCGAATGGTATCTCTCCTGCCTGAACAGGCCAAAACATACGAAAGAGATCGGTATGCGAAAACTTATTAACAGCCTCAGAAGAGAATTCCCAGATGTTCGCCTCGGATATTTCAATCCGCCCCTGGATCTCACCGACGCGTGATGTTGATATGACGATGTTTAATTTGATTGGCCTTTTACCGGCAGCAGAGGCGTTGATTTGAAAATCGCACAGTGCTGCCTGAAATATACCCCGTCGGCTCACCGCCACTGGCTGTGGCTACTCTCTGGATTGCTCTGGTCGGTGGTGGGTGTCCTACTCTGTGTCATGGCCGCTCATTGGTTGACGGATATCGATTGGCCGCAGAGCTTGATTGCCGCATCGGCCGGCTTCACATTGGGAGGAATCATTTACCGGTTTGGTTTCTCACGGATAGCGCGAAAAAACATTCTGCGCATCCTGCAGTTGCCGAACGAGGTGTGCTTGTTCGCATTCCAGACCTGGCGGAGTTATATGTTGATTCTGATCATGATGGCGCTCGGATTGGCACTGCGTCACTCCTCTTTGCCCAAAATAACATTGGCCATGATCTATTTGGCAATCGGTACAGCTTTGACCTTTAGCAGCACTCTATACTATGAGAAATGGATGTGAGCACCTCAATGCTAACAGGGCGAATTGCTTAGAAACTTGAATTCTCTTTTGTTTCGAAGTAATCTTGTGACATTCGACCTCGGCTTTCAGTTGGCAACAGCCGCATTCTCGCTCTGCTGCCGGTCGGTATTGAGAAATCTTCATAGAATGGTAGAAGGAGATTCTGGAAAATGAACCCTGACCTCATCTATCAAATCATAGCCGCCTGCTCGGTTATCATATTTACTTTTATGACGGGCTACTACCTCGGACATCGCAAAAGCTCGCAGAAATATATGGTGCAAAGCATTCACGACCGCGAGGAAATGCTCACCATTGAGAGAGCCTTGAAGCAATTTTGGGATCATGAAAAAGAGAAGCTCGAATCGGACAAGACAGAATTACAACGGCGCATCAACTTTCTGGAAGGAAGACTCGCCCAGTATCGAAGAAAAGCTGCGGGCATCGGTATGATGGGACTGCGCAAGAGCAAGCTCACGGACATGTTTGTGTCTTTGTTGATCGAAAATGAAACCCTCGAAGAAAAACTGTTTCTGCAAAACTTGAAATTGAAACAGGAAAGGGACGAATACCTCGAAAACGATCTCAGACACATCAGCTATAAACGCATCCTGCTCTCCGAGCTGATCAACCAGACAGAGGTGCGTCGAGAAATGGAGCGGGTGATCAAAGACCGGAGCCGATGGAAGCGGCTGGAGTTCAAGCAGACAGAGCTTGAGCCGCTGATATCCGATGCTCTGAGTGAAGAGGGTGAGCCCGCTTAAAAGGGACTGGCTTTACGACTATCGATTGGGTTGATGCCCACAGGCGATCCCGGCGATGATCAATTTTTGAATATTGGATGTCCCTTCCACAATCTGTAAAGATTTCGCATCCCGATAATAGCGTTCGATGGGATACTCGCTGGAAAAGCCGTAAGAGCCAAAAATCTTCATGGCTTCATTGGCTGCATGAACTGCAGCCTCACTGGCAAAGAGCTTGGCCACAGAGGTCTGCATCTGACTGGATTTGCCCCGATCCTTCAAGTAAGCCGCACGGTAGACCAGCAACTGAGCCGCTTCGTGCTCTGCAACCATCTCTGCTATTTGCGCCTGCACCATCTGGAATTTCGAGATCGGCTGTTCGAACTGGGTCCTCTCGTTAGCGTATTTGATGGACAGATCCACACAGGCGCCGGCGACACCCAGAGCTCCCGCGGCACAACCGAGGCGCGTGTTGCCGAGCATCCACATGCATATTTTAAAGCCCTCACCCAAACGCCCTACAACCATGTCCTTCGAGACGATGGCTCCCTCGAAAATAATTTCCCCGGTAGGCGCACAGTGAAGACCAAGCTTGTTTTCAATTGCTCTGGTAGAGATTCCGGGAGTATTTTTAAGATCAACGATAAAGCAAGTTATTCCCCGATGCTTCTGCTCTCTGTCCGTACAGGCATACACCAATCCGACGTCACCAACCGGGGCGTTGCTGATCCATGTTTTCCGACCATCCAACAGCCAATGGTCACCGCCGTCTTTAGCGACGGTCTTCATGCCCGATACATCAGATCCGGCGTCAGGTTCTGTAATGGCAAAAAAACCAAGCTTTTCTCCGGAAACCCATCCTGGAATAGAACGCCTCTTCTGTTCTTCAGTACCAAACTGATTCACGGTTAGAGCTGGTCCAAGATTCTGCATGTTGAAGGATAATCGCCACGAAGGCGACACCCTGGCGATCTGCTCGGCTATAAGAACAGACTCAAAAAAGCCCATACCATTGCCGCCGTATGGTTCGGGGATACCGCACCCAAAAAAGCCAAGCTCCCCCATTTGTCTGACCCTTTCCGGACGGAATAAATGAGCTTTTTCATCCCCTTCCAGGGTAGGCTGTATTTCCTTCTCAGCAAAGCGCCGCGCCTGTTCCTGAACAATTCGCTGTTCTTCATTCAGTTCAAAAATCATCGATTTTTCCCTCTTAGGCTCCCGTATTTAGAAGTGCGGTACAATAGGGGCTCACCGCACTCCCTCCGTTGGAGCCTCCGGCTTTCTGAAAGACAGTTCGAAACGGAAGGTCAGAAAACAAGGAAAGGAAAAAGGAGAATAAGCATTCGCAGATGGTCAATTCGGTTTATGCACTCTAGCTGGTGCTAGCTGCCGCCAAACTTTCCCAGACCCAGCAGATCGATGGAGAAGGCGACCCTCTTATCTTCGCCTTCTTTTTCAAAGGTTAAGCCAAGGCCCCAGCAGCCGTGCTGATACTTCACACCGTAGCCTTGCTTGAACAGCTCTTCCCTCTCAAACGAATAGTCGTGGTAGGTAGTAAGAAAGATATTTCTCATCACTTTGATCCCCGATTCCACGATGAGCTCGTCCACCACAGTGTCCCTGAAGAATTCGTAGCCGGCCCTTAAATAATGACCTCGGCCGCTGTCCAGAGTAGCATAGAAGTCATGCCGATCTATGGTTCCCTCATCGGGTGCGAACTGAGTGTCGTAAGTCAGTGTGAGATAGCGGCCGGGAAAGACGTCAAATAAAACATTGACGGGCGATAGCCGCTTCTTTTCGGAAAGCTCCGTTTCACCGTCCTCTGTTTCGCCGTCGACGACGTAGTCATCTTCAAAGCTGGAAAAATCGAAGTCAGTTGCGGCGGCCTTCCTGATATTCAGAGTCTGAAAGATCTGCAGTCGTGCAAATTCCCGATAGCTCGTCACTTTGTTGCCTTTAGCATCCTGCTGAACTGACTTGGCGGTGAGAAAATTGGTGAATCCGTATGTTATGCCGTGGCGCTCCTCGATGTTATCCAACCTATCGAACTGAGGAAGATCGTCTTGATCGACTTCCGGCTGATATTCATAAATAATCGCAGGTCGGATGGCGTGCTGCAGTGCAGCATAATTCCACAAGTTAAAATTGTAAGCCCTGTTGAGACGACTGGTCAGCTCGAGTCTTACATCGGGCAGGGTCCGCTGCTGCCAGCTGCCGCGTGAATCCTCGTCCCAATCTACCGCATAGGAGGTTGACCGCACTGCGAACGACGGCTCTGCATCAAGATATGTCTTCCAGTGAAGAGGGTAACTTATGCGCGGGTAAACATCCAGTCGATAGCCTGAATCCCCTTCCCTCCTCCAGTAATTAATTCCTGAAGTTGACAGGTTATAGTAGAAGGGCAAGCCGTCAATCCGGGTAGGAATGACATTGAAGGACAATTCGGGAAGACGCTGCAGCGTAAACTCGTCAATGGATCTATCGAGCTGGTCCCAGTAAATGGCATCCATGAATAACAGGGTGGAATCCCCGCGGCGGCTCAGATACAATATGTTCTCCCGGGCTAATATGGTTTCGTCCTTTAGGATGCCACGCCCGAAATACTTGCTGAACAAGTCATTCGCGTAGTCGTAAGAGGTGGAGCCATTTTTGAATTCTTTCAGATAATTCCGGTCACTTACGATATCCAGGTCCAGTTTTCCCTCGATCTGGTACGGCAGCTCGAAGGAATGGCGGGAGCGCACCCAGTAACGATCGCTCTTCTGAAAAGGATAGTCCGTGTCTGCCAGGTACTCTTTGCTTGCCTGATCACGCAGATAATTACCAAGCCAGATTCCTTCTCCCCAGGTCGGATTGGCAATTCGATACTCCAATCCGCCCATAAAACCGCGCTCCTCCATGTACCGCCCGTAAAAAGTCAGGTCCATATCTTGGCGAATGGCCCAAAAGTAAGGAAGCTCCGCCTGCAGACCATTCAGGCTGGAAGAGCCGGCCCATGGCAGCAGGAACCCGGATTGCCTGTCCTGGTCAACGGGAAGGGCGACAATGGGTGAATAAAGAAAAGGGATGTTTCTCGCCCAAAACGAGGTGTGCCTAGCCCACGCTACACCGTCCACATCCACTTTCATCTCTTTGTATTGGACCTTCCAGTCAGGATTTTTCGGATCGCAAGTGGTGAGAAATCCATCAGTGAGCTCGTATTGGGTCGGTCCGGTTTTGGCGATCTTTTTGCCCTGGACGTAGAAATGGTTTTCTGAAAAATAGATCAATCCTCCGTCCACCTGGCCTGTTTCCTTATCCAGATTCCAGATGACATGCTCTCCGGTCAGCCAATCGTTGCCGTAGCTCAGAAAAACATTGCCCCGCAGGTCGGCAAGATGATTCTTGGCATCCAACCGCGCCCAGTCTGCCTTGATGGAGCGATCGCCGGAGCTTATCTCCACCTTGCCTTCTGCCTCATACACATTGTTTATCCTGTCGTAGCTGATTCGTGCAGCATTGATTTGCCAGGTACCCTTGCTTTCGCTGACGAAAGAGCTCTGACTAAGTCCGTCATTCATCAAGCTCTGCGAATGGGCATTGCGATTGTAGAAAATGAAGAGGAAAAAGACTGCTAGAATACAGCTGAGTTTGAGGGCAATTGGTGAAAAACTGGAAGAACTTATGCGAAACATTTCCCTTTTTGCTCACAGTCGATTCTGGAGGTTTCGGTTATGATCAATCACAAGGACGATTCGCCAAAAAGTTCCTTAACTTCTCCTGCAAAATAAAGGGAACCGGTGATGCAAATCAAGTCACCGGGCTCCGCAAGAAGTTTAGCCTGCTCGATAGCCGAAGCAGGGTTTTCGATGACGTATTGCTTCTGGATATAAGGCCTTGCCAGACGTCTGAGCGTCTCCGCCTTCGCAGCGCGCACATACCGCGGTTGAGTAAAAATCACCGATTGCGCAAGCGGCAGCAAGCGACGGAACATACCCCTTATATCCTTATC
>JAVEVM010000281.1:0-5456 GCA_034005055.1 Desulforhabdus sp.
CCAGCCGGTTCAAAGGACCCTTTTCGACTCAATAGCTCAACTGTGCATCTTGCCGGGCAGTGTAAACTGTTTTGCTGGATTTCGAATTGCCATAACATGACAGTGAGCAAATTTAGATACGCTGGCTACGGTGCTGCCGCGATCTGAGGTTCTATCCTTTTCTGATTTTCCCAATGCTCCCAGTACAATTAAATCAATAGCATTATGCTTGGCATAACGAATAATCTCAACGTCCGGAGCTCCGCATTTTACGACAAATACGAAGGATTTAAAATCTCCCAGTCGCTTCTCGTAGGTTTCCCTCAACATTCTTTCCGCTTCTTTCACGACATCTTCATCAAAAAACGACTGTCCATCCCGGGCCTTTTCTTCGGGGACGTGCTCATCGACAATGTGCCTGGAATAAGTGAACGGAGAGTGGGGTACATGCAGGATATGCAGTTTTGCTCCATACTTCTTGGCCAAGTTCAGGGCGTGCAAAAAAGCAATATTGGCATCTTCGGAAAAATCGGTGCTAATCAATATGTTTTTGTACTCCACCATAGCAGTTTCCTTCTTATGACTTAGAGTGCTTGTGACCGTTTACTATCACCGACTGCTTACAAATTTGCGAGCTAGACTTTTCGGATGTCAGGAACAAGAGCTGTTGCCTTTAGGTAATCTGATAACAAATCTAGTCCCTTTCCCTCTCTCAGATTCACATTCTATGGTACCCCCATGCTCTTGAATGATTTTCTTTGTGATCATTAACCCCAAGCCGGTCCCCTTGCTTCCCTTACTGCTGAAAAACATACGGAATATCTGTTCTCTGGTTGCTTCGTCCATGCCACAGCCATTGTCAAGGACCTCGTATTCAACACCTCCCTGGCTGCCTGCCCGAGACCCTACCAGAACTACTCCAGGCTTGTTGATGCATTCTACATCGGTACAGGCATCAATGGCATTGGTGACCAAATTCATCAGACAACAGTGAATACCTTCTACATCGAAGTTGATTTTCTGTAAATCCGGATCGGTATCGACCTTCAATTCAACACCGCGTTTCCGGGCGCGGGAATGCATTAAATCATATACTTCCTTGACGGGCTGATTGGGATCGCACAGCTGGTAGTTAGGGGTTCTCTGCTTTGCATAACTAAGCATATCCAGAGCAAGATTGGCGATTTTGTCCACATTGCCTCTGATCATCTCCCAACCCTGGCCGAGATATTTCCTATCGTTCAGCTCGATTCCCTTTTCAAGGACGAACACGCCGCCTTTGAGGCCGCCGGTAATGTTCTTTATGGCATGGGCAATCACGGCCACGGTCTGGCCTATGGCGGCCAGCCGTTCTGCCTCCAGCAATTTCTGGGCTTTTTCCGAAACCAGTCGCTCGAGATTCTCAGTATATTCTCTGAGCTTCTCGCGCATCCAAATCCTCTCATGCGCCCGTTTGAGAGCAATTTCAAGCGCTTCATCCTTGATGGGCTTGGTTACGAAGTCAGCAGCATCGGCCTGCAAGCTGCTAATAGCCAGGTCCATATCGCCATGGCCGGTAATCATAATAACTTCCGTGTCAGGGCTTTCCTGTTTGATTTTTCGCAGTAGCTCCACGCCGTCCATACCAGGCATCTTGATGTCCGTCAAAACAATCGGCGGATGCTCCAGTCTGAAGATACCAAGAGCTTCTTCGCCGCTGCTCGCGGTGAACACTTCGAATCCACTGTCAGCCAGGGATATACCCAGGACTTTGCGGATTCCATCCTCGTCGTCTACCAGCAAAATCTTTTCATGCATCAGGATCGCTCACTACCGGAAATTGGACAATAAACTCAGAACCCTCATTTTCCTCCGTCTCCACCTGAATCGTCCCTTCATAGTCCTGTACGATGCCGTAGCTGATGGAAAGCCCCAGGCCGGTGCCTCTACCTACTCGCTTGGTGGTGAAAAACGGTTCGAAAATCTTGTCAAGCACCGACTGTGGTATGCCCAGGCCGGTATCTTTGACGGAGATGGTTACCTTCCCATTTCGAGCGGTAGTTGTCAGAAAAATTCTCTTAGCGATATCTTTGGAAACCGACTTCTCGACTTTTTCTTCGATGGCATCGCGGGCATTGATCAACAGATTAATGAAGACTTGCTCCAACCGGTTAGAATTGGCCAATATCGGCGGCAGATCCTCGGTGAGCTGTTGCACTACCTCAATTTCTCTTAGCTTCAGTTGCTGGCTGAAAATATCCAAAGCTTTCAGCAATGCCTCATTCACGTAAACGGCTTCTTTTTTAACTTCCGATTTGCGGCCGAATTCACGCAAGTGGTTGATGATCTTTGAGGCGCGGTCCACATGGCTGTCGATTTCTTCGGCCATCGTCCTCAGTATGTCGTCCCTGATCGGTTCTGCCTTGATGACTTTTTTGATCAGAAAATTGCTCGCCGTCTTGATAACCGATAAAGGCTGATTCAGCTCGTGAGCAATGCCGGTGGCCATTTCTCCCAAGGTCGCCATTTTGCTTGCCTGGATCAGTTGCTGTTCGGCCAGCAGCCTTTTCGTGACATCGCTGGTCGTCACCAGCAGAGCATCCCGTCCCAAATACTCGGAAGGAGAGATGCGGATATTGACGTATATCAGTCTACCATCTTTGGTCAATTGCCTCACATGGCTGAGTGTATCCGAGCTCCTGATGTCGAGAGCGTAATTTTGATGCTCCGATTCCTCGAAAAGCTGCAAGAAAGAGCTCTTAACCAGCTCCTCCTTATCAAAACCGTAGACGGCTTTGACCACATCATTGCAGTCCAGTATTATCAAGTTCTTGCTATCCAGCACGAATATCGGATTGGGTATGTTATTGAATATATCCCTGTACTTTTGCTCAGATCGCCGGATCTCTTCCTCAAGCCGCTTCATCTGAGTGATATCGAGACTGACCTCCATAACCGCGGTGATTTGACCCGAGTAATCCCTCACAGGAGAAGTCCACACAATCCAATGGGAAACACTACCGTCCTTGGTAAAGCCCATCTCCTCGCTGGAATGCGGCTCTCCATCCGCAAAAGTCATAATAACGGGACATTGCTCGCAAGGCTCCGATCGTCCTTTATACACTTCAAAACAATAGTCTCCCGGATTCGGTGCAAAATGGCGGGTGAATTCCCGGTTATACCTCAGTAGCCTCAAGTTTCTGTCCTGAACGGTTATATAGCAGGGAACCTGTTCAAACAACTCTTGATATTCATGCCGCTGCCGGTTCAGCTCTTCCTGTTTTTCACTGATCTTGGTTCCCATATGACTGATGGCAAGGGCCAACTGGCCTATCTCTCCCCGACAACCGGTCTCGATCTGCTGGTCGTATTTGCCTTGCCCGATGAGATGAGTGCAGGTGATCAGTTTTTTTATCGGTCGATTCACAAACACCCATAAAAAAGAGCCAACTATGGCCGAAGTGCCCAGGAAGCTGAAGATAGCGAGAACGATGATCCAGCTCTCGTATGATTGAATCTCCTTGTCTGTGGCGGCAAGAGATACCACCACATCAAGAGCGCCCAGGACCTTTTTGCCGTATGGGTGCACATGGCATGCATCGGTGGCACAGCTCGGCTCGTTGTAGATAGGACTGATGATCCCCAACAACCGGTAGGCTGAAGGAGAATCGAAGATGCGAGTCCTTTTGGCAATATCCACCTCTTCCAGGGGGGGATCCGTTCGATGGCAGATATAGCATGCGTCCGCCTTGATATTGGTTACTCGATCCACTTCCTTGGGGATATTTGAATACTTGATCTGCCCCTGCTTGTTAAAAATCCGTATATTTTCAATCCCTTCCTGCCTCCCGATGTTCTTGATTATTTCATTAATGTCCTCCCGGGAGTTCAACATCATCGCGTAGTGGGTGCCGAGCTTTATGGTATTGCCCAATCGGTCAACTTCCGACACGATGTTTTCAAGGGTATTCTGCTTTTGATATTTTATATTGAAATAGGCCCAGGTGGAGATAGTGATCAAGAGCACCAGCCCCACCAACAATATCAGCCGCAGGATCAGGCTGTGATAAATGGTTAGGAGTTTCTTGGGCATTTTTGAAAAGGACTCGCCACGAGCGTTAGCTTTGTTTGAGAAACAGACAAGAAGAGACCGATTTGTGTGATATCCAACGTAACAAGTTACATTTACAAGAAAAATGTAGCTGAAAAAAGAATAAGGGTCAAGGTAGAAGCGGTTGTCCTAGCCGGTACCCCGTTTAATCTCCGGATCTTTGACGTGCCTCCGATTTCAGCGGGAGCTTAAGGGTGAAGGTTGTCCCTTTGTCTACTTCACTTTCCACACTGATGGTTCCCTTGTGACGATCGATAATGCCATAGACGGTTGAAAGACCCAAACCGAGTCCTTTACCCTCTATTTTTGTCGTAAAGAACGGATCGAATATGTAATTGAGATCTTCTTTCGGAATACCGCTGCCGCTATCTCCTATCGCAATTTCAATCACTTTCTTTTCTGAATTGAAAGAGCTTTCAATGCGCAAGGTGCCGCCGTTGGGCATGGCATCGATCGCATTGAAAATCAAATTAATCACACATTGCTGCAGTTGGTTGAAATCTCCCAGAACAGCAGGCATGTCCCTTTGAAGACGCGTTTCAAGATGAATGTTTTGCAGTGTGAGCTTATGCTCGCTGAGCAGAATACATTTCTTTAGCAGCTCAATGATGTCCACTTCACTGAACTCAAGTTTGGATTTGCGGGAAAAAGCGAGCAGATTGGACACGATTTTGGAGCAACGGCTGATCTCGCTCTCCATCAAAGTCAGATAAGTCTGGAATTTTTGCGCATTATCCTGGCTCAGCGCACCTCTGCTGAGAATCTTGATCATCAACCGGGTATAATTGAGTATTCCCGACAAGGGATTGTTGATTTCGTGGACGACACTGGCTGCAAGTTTCCCCAGGGAGATCATTTTGTCTTGGTGCAGCAATCTGGCCTGGTCGGCAAATTGTTGCGCCATTTTCCTGATATCCCTCAGGTCGCGGAAAAAACCGACTACCCCAATTTCTTCCTGTTCTTGGAAAAGGACCGTTGCAGAGAGTTGGACCGGAATCTTGTTGCCCGTTTTGGAGATTAGCGTACTCTCGAAATGATTGAGTCTGTTCGCACCGCCGAATTCTTCCGAGTACAGTTTATTATAGAATTTCTCCGCTTCGCCCAGAGAAAAGAACTGATACAGGGACATTTTTTCAACCACTTTATCTTTGGAGTAACCAAGCATTTGCTCCATGCTTTTGTTGAAAATGATGACTTTTCCTTCTCGATCGCACGCAATAATCCCGTCAATGGAGCTTTCAATCAGATTTGATTGAAAGTGAAAGGTCTTAGCCAGGGCTTCAGCGGTTTCCATCCACCGCTCTTCCATGAGAGAGGTGTAGTCCTTTAGATCTTTCCTGTTTTTGTACCGGTCTTTAGCCCTTTTGAGTGCCACCCAGAGGGCATC
>JAVEVM010000282.1:0-5443 GCA_034005055.1 Desulforhabdus sp.
CGCCCACGAGATAAACACTCCGTTGACCAGTGTGCTCACTTTCTCCAAACTGGCCAACCGCATTCTCCAAAAAGAGCCCTTTCCCTTGGATCGCCTGCCCGAGCTGCGCAACTTTGCTTCCCTGCTGAATGCGGAAGCCACACGCTGCACTGACATTGCCAGGAACTTGCTGGATTTTTCTCGGCAGACGGAAATCGAAACAAAGGACATCGACATCAATGAGCTCCTGGATAGAACCCTTGACATTTTAAGGCATCGCGCCGAGTTGAACGACATTGACATCGTCACTTCCTATGATCGAGATATTCCTCACCTTTTTTGTGATTTCAAACGCTTGCAGCAGGCCTTCATGAATCTCTTTTGGAATGCTATAGAAGCCATGCCGGGTGGTGGAACACTGAAGGTAGACACCAGCTTTGATCGTCGTGAGAGATCGATTCGAATCAGCGTCAAAGATACGGGAATCGGCATTGCTGATGAGAATGTGGAAAGCATTTTCGAACCTTTTTTCACGACCAAAGCCGAAGCAAAAGGAGTTGGTCTGGGACTGTCGGTTGCGTACGGAATCATTCGCAGGCACCAGGGGCAGATTCAGGTGCAAAGCAACCTCGGTCAAGGTACTCATTTCATCATCACATTCCATCCTGACCGGTGCTTTCCGCAGCAGGATGAGCATGACTCTGCCGAAAACGGGTGAAGCAATGACTGAAGATGCAAAAATCCTCGTAGTAGATGATGAGCCGATAGTTTGTCTTTCATTGACTAATTGGCTGCAGGAAGAGAACTATCAGGCCAAAGCGGTGGGGGATGGACTTGGCGCCATAGCGGCCGTTCAGCAAGAGAACTGGGATATCGTGCTGTTGGATCTCAAAATGCCCGGCATGGACGGCTTGGAGGTGCTTCGAAAAGTCAAGGAGATCGCACCCCATACCGTGGTCATAATGATGACCGCTTATGCCTCCGTACCCAGTTCGGTCCAGGCGATGAAAGAGGGAGCTTACGATTACATTATTAAACCGTTGGACGTGGAGGAGCTCACCTTGATGCTCAATAAAATAGTCGAGCATCAGCATCTGGTTACTGAAAACATTTTACTGCGCAAACGACTGACCGATCGCTACACCTATGGGGATATCATTGGTAAGAGCGCTGCTATGCAGAAAGTATTCGAGCTCATCGATACCGTGGCTGATACCAACGCGACAGTGCTGATCACGGGTGAAACCGGCACCGGTAAGGAATTGGTGGCGCGGGCGATCCACACCAATAGCTCACGACGTTACAGTCCGTTCATTGCAGTAAGCTGCGGCGCGCTCCCGGACACCCTGCTGGAAAGCGAGCTGTTTGGTTACGAGAAAGGCGCTTTCACGGGCGCCGAGCGCACCAAAAAAGGCCGCTTTGAATTGGCCAGCCACGGTACTCTCTTTCTGGATGAAATAGGCGATATCAGCATAAAGACTCAGATCAAGCTGCTGCGCGTGTTGCAGGAGAGGAATTTTCAAAGGCTGGGCGGCACGGAGCTGGTTGAAGTGGACGTGCGCCTGATTGCCGCGACAAATCGCGATCTGGCAAGGGCGGTGGAGGAAAACGTCTTCCGCAGCGATCTCTATTATCGGTTGAACGTTGTCAATGTCCATCTGCCGCCTCTACGCGAGAGAAAAGAAGACATCCCGCTTCTCGTCACCCATTTCATGGAAAAATTCAACGTGGAGTTCAACAAGAAATTCGATCGAGTTGAACCGGCCGCATTGGAGCAAATGACCTCCTATCCCTGGCCGGGCAATATTCGAGAGCTGGAAAATGTGATTGAGCGCGCCGTTGTGATTGATCAAGGGCCGGAGTTGAAGCTCGGCAGCCTGCCTTTCTGTAACATCGAGCAGTCCGCCCGGGGAGAGCCCGAGGCTTTGGAAGATGTCGAGAAGGCACACATTTGCAGAATGCTGGAGCGTCACGGTTGGAACATTGCCAAAACCGCCCGCACTCTGAATATCGATCGCACCACGCTGCACAAGAAGATCAAAAAGTTCGGCCTGGTAAAAACAACCCAGTAGTATCTTCTCATGATTATCCGACCCAGAATCATTTATGTCGTGCGCTTGGGAGATGTCGAAATCGAGCACCTTACCGTCATTTCAGAGAGTCTCCAAGAGCACTTTGGACTGGAGGCCAAAATCATCGAGAACCGAATGATCCTTCCGTGCGCTCTGGATGCAGCCCGGAAGCAATATAATTCCAATTTGATCCTCAAGAAATTGCTCGAGATCCTACCCGCCGACGCACTCAAAATCCTGGGTGTCACCAACTTTGATTTGTTCAGTCCGATCTTCTCCTATGTGTTCGGTGAGGCACAGTTCGGCGGGAAGAGTGCAGTGATATCAACTTTTAGACTGCGGGGGAATCCTGCCGGTAAAATACCGAGGGGCTGTCCGCCTCTCACCGATAGAATAGAAAAAGAAGCGCTCCATGAGCTGGGTCATACCTTTGGTCTGCGGCACTGCGCCGATCCCGATTGTGTGATGCATTATTCGCTTGGCGTACAGTGCGCCGATCGAAAGTTTGCCTTCTTCTGTTCCGCGTGCCGTGAGACCATGGTCTGGCATATGGCCACCGATTTCTTTCTTAAAGTTTAAAAGCGCAGGCTTTGGGGTTGGTGGCATTTTGCCTCAGTGTGTGGCGAAATCCATCATGCCTGTAATTGCCCTTTCGTACCAGCCAATTTTAGAACTTTCCCAGGTTCCCCACTCCCGCCTGCGTGTGGTATTCCACCACACTTTTTTGGCAGCTTGCCTGATCGATTCTTGGTGCAAATCCATTTATCCTGTGATTTCCAATAGTTCTATTTGAACTAAAAGTTGGCACAACGGTTGCAAATGCCTCCCTGCAACAGCAGATAGCAAGCAAAGAGAGTGACCAGATTCCTAATAAAATATCAGAAGGAGGAAGCATCATGGGAGAGAAAACCAATATGAATCGGTTCAAGGCGGTCCCCAACGGTGAAGAAAAGTGCATCTGGATGGAAGCGGGAGTGATCGACTACAAGCTTTGCAGCAATTATTTCAACTGCCACACCTGCTCTTTTGATCGGGCAATGAAAGAGACTGCGGGTAAAAATGTTTTGGCTCGCCTCCAGGGCATTGAGCCGAGCGGCAAAAAGGCGGGCATCATCCCCTGGCAGGAAAAGATGAAAAAACGCCAGGGACTGGAGCGCAAGTGCCGCCATGCCCTCACGGGACGCGCACCTTTCAGGCTTTGCCCATACGATTTCGAGTGCCACAGTTGCGAATTCGATCAGATGTTGGAGGACAGTCTGGAAATTCAACTGCCGTATCGTTTGAGCAACATTCCGCAAGTGGACGGCTATCAGCTGCCGGAAGGGCATTTCTTCCATCTGGGCCATGCCTGGGCCAGGATTGAGGCTGGCGGTCGGGTTCGGGTCGGGCTGGACGATTTCAGTATGAGAGTCTTCGGACCGGCGGACAATTTGGACTTGCCGCTTACCGGCGAAGAGATCAAGTTCAGCGAAATCGGCTTGGCCTTCCAAAGAAACGGCAGGTCGGCATCGGTGCTCTCTCCCATCTCCGGAGTGGTCACCGCGGTCAACTACCATACCGTTAAGGATCCGACCGTGGTCAAGACCGAGCCCTACAACCAGGGTTGGCTGATGGTTCTTGATCCGGTGGATATGAAGAAGAATTTGAAAGACCTGCTGTACGGCAAAGAATCAACTGAATGGATCCATGCGGAGCATCAGAAATTGGTGGAAATGGTGAGCGAAGTGGGCATGACGTATGCCGACGGCGGTGTGATCGATGATGTGGTCGGCAATCTGCCGGATCTGGAGTGGAACAAGCTCACCCAGGCCTTTCTACGCACCTAACAGACCGATTCTGCAGCCTTCCGGGCGGCTTCCTCCAGACTTTAAACGGTTGGGTTCTTCCATTCCCGAATCAGCTCGGGAATGGAAGATTTTCGTGTGCGCCTGATCGCAGGCGCCGCCCCTAAGCGGGAAGGCGCACGTCGGAAGCTATCTATCGCAAAGCACCCTCCCATTCACCTTCGCGCCATTGAGCGGCCCCGGCAAGCTCGTAAAGCCATCTGGCCGCTTCCTCATCCCGCTGTTCAAAGGCCTGATCACGAGCCCGGCTGTAAGCTTCCAGCGAGCAAGCCGCTTGTCCGGAGTCCTCCACACGCCTCTTTTCGAAAATACAATGCCCCAGATAAGATTCGAAGTCACTGACCGTAGGCTCATTTTGACACCTTTTGAAAAAATCTTGAAAATCCATGGATCCCTCCTTTTCGTCTAGATCGTGATTGCCGATACTGTCATTTTGGCCATTTTGGCTGGATATCTCAATGCAGAAATTAGCTATATCTACTTGACGTGCAGCCAATATTTTGTTTTTATCGACGCGGAGCTAGGCGTCCCCTGTCGATGTGAAAAAAAGAACTTAGTCATCTGTTTAACTGTGCGGCTTCCTGATCCTCTTCTCTAAAATGCAATCTCCGGGCGCTTAAGCGGTCTCTATTCGATTGTCGGCGTAGGGTGAACCGAACCTAAGATAAATTACTAAACCATTGGTAACACTTTAACATCTATAGCATATATCTTGTTGTGAGATAACTGTTTCAACCTTGATGGATGGATGAGACAGTGCTATACTCAATAACCTTTGCCAGCCTTACCTTTGCGCACAGCAGTCCGGTAAGAATGAATTAATGAAATGAAACACATACAGGAATGGGAATGATGGAAAAAAGAAAAGACGAGCAACTGAAAGCACAACCCCACGATGGAGGGAACGGTCGTTCTGTCGGTTCAGTCATGGTAATCGGCGGAGGCATTGCCGGAGTCCAGTCTGCTCTGGATCTCGCTAATTCCGGCTACTACGTCCACCTGGTCGAAAAATCGCCGGCAATAGGCGGCGTTATGGCTCAGCTCGACAAAACATTTCCAACCAACGACTGTTCGATGTGTATTCTCTCACCCAAGCTTGTGGAAATCGGGCGCCATATCAATATTAACTTGCTCACTGCCACCGAAGTGGAAAGTGTCAGCGGTGAGGCGGGAAATCTCCAGGTGACGCTGCGCAAGAAGCCAAGGTATATCGACCTGGAAAAGTGCACAGCTTGTGGCGATTGTGCCGAAGTCTGCCCGGTCACGCTGACTAACGAGTTTGAGCAGGGATTGTCCGGTCGCAAGGCGACTTACAAATCTTATGCTCAGGCGATTCCGAGCGGTTACATGATCGATAAGCGCGATCGCTCGCCATGCACCAATGCCTGTCCCAATCAGGTCAATGCTCATGGTTATGTAGCGCTGATCGCCCAGGGCAAGTACCGGGAAGCCATGGAAGTGATCATGCGAACACTGCCTCTGCCCGGTGTCATTGGACGAATCTGTCCCCATCCCTGCGAGACTGCCTGCCGCCGCGGCCAGGTTGAT
>JAVEVM010000283.1:0-5440 GCA_034005055.1 Desulforhabdus sp.
GCTTTTCCTCCACCTTACCCCAAAAAAACCATCCACTCCATGCCGGTGTGGCCAGGACTTGAAGTAGTTCCCATCCACCATCGGCCGGCAGTCCGGCGGTAGAAAACCCGCAGCGAACTCGATGGCAAAATCGGAATGATCCGCCGTAAATTCTTCGGCCACTTCATCATTTTCTTCTTTGAAGACCGTGCAGGTTGCGTAAACGAGTACTCCGCCGCTCTTGACGAACCGGGCCGCATGCTTCAAGAGCTCTTTTTGCAGGCGGGCAAAGCGGAGTGGATCTTTTGGATGACGTCGCCATTTTATATCGGGGTTGCGACGCAGTGAGCCAAAGCCGGTGCATGGCGCATCCAGAAGCACCCGGTCGAAGCTCCCTGTAGCTTGCGGGGATAGCTCCAGCAGGTCGCAGCTTTTCGCTTGCACAATATCGATGCCTTGCCGGCGCGCGTTTTCCTTTAGCTCTTCTATTTTCCAGGCGGATTTATCGACTGAAAGAACGGTACCCTCATTCTTCATCAACATGCCCAAATGAGTAGACTTTCCACCAAAACCGCTGCATAGATCCAACACCCGTTCGCCAGGCTGCGGTGAGAGCAAATGCGCGATCAGCTGCGAGGCTTCATCCTGAACCTGAACCATGCCTTCAACAAAAATCGACATTTGCGCTAGGTCCTGACGCAGCCCAAAAACCCGGAAGGCGTCAGGCAGATAGGGTGAAGGCTTGGCCTCAATACCATTCTCCCTCAACCACCCTAAAATGACGGATGAGTCGGCCCTCACCGTGTTCACCCTTAGAACCATGGGGGCAACGGTATTGTTTGCGTTGCAAAGATTCCAGGTTTCTTCAAATCCGATTTCTTTCAAGAACGTCCGAACGAACCAGATGGGATGAGAAGTGACGACACTGAGATATTTATCAGGCTCTTTTTCTGGTTCAGGCCAGTTCCATCGGTTGTCTTGCCGGATCGCTTGACGCAGCAAAGCATTGACAAATCCGGCAAGGTAGGCCGGTTGCGTGGATTTGACCAACTTAACGGTTTCGTTCACGGCTGCATGACTTGGAATGCGGTCCAGAAAGAGTATCTGGTAAAGAGCGAGTCTCAGAGCAATGCGTATCGCGGGATCAATTTTCTTGGGCTTTGTCTTGCTGAGCTGATCGATGTGCCAGTCGAGTCGCTCCTGCCAGCGCAACACACCGTAAACGAGCTCAGTCGTTAGGGCTCGATCCCGGTCTTCCATTCGGGAATGGCGCTCCAGCATCGCTCGAATCAATCGATCGGGCTGAGAGACCTTTTGATTGAGATGAAGCAAGATGTGGTAAGCCAACGACCTGGCACTTGTCATGTTCCTTGGCGCCCCATGGCGGCAACTTCACGCAGCACCTTTTCAACGCGATCGATGGCTACCCGGGTATTAAGGCATGGCCCAAAAGGGCGCTGGTTGAAGACTCCGTACACGGGCAAGGGAGTGGTATCCTGGATGCCACTGGTCAGATCGCGCTCACAGGCAACTGCAATAATCAAGTCGGGCCGTTTTTCAATCACAATGCGGCGAGCGATGGTTCCTCCGGTGGCTACAGACATATCCACACCGTATTTTTCGGATAATTCTAGGAGGTCTTTTATGGGGCATTTGCCGCAACGTTTACAGTTTTGCACCTGGTGGGTGATCTTGACAGTACAATCTTTATCTTGCAAGCAGTGAGGCATCAGCAGCAAGACCTTATTCGGTGGGTGGCCGTTGCGACACTGCGCCATCACCAGTTCATTGTTGACGGCAACAAACGCGTGTTGCACCTCTTCGCGACGAAGACCGACCAACCGACCGACAAGTACGAGAAACGGCAGCAGATGTTTGACAGCCAGGCTGCGAAGTTTTTTGGAGAACGGCACATCATGGCCAAGTACCGTTACAATGATCAACAGCAGGATGGGTACAATGATGATCGTTCCCAGTCCCCCCATTACCACTCCCATAATTACGGGGAGATGGGAATAGATGTTGCCGAAGCCATAATAGGGAACGACATAGAACAAGGCTATGATGGCGGCAACCAGAAGACCCGTCAATCCGAGCAGGCCCACGAGGGTCATTTTTTCGGGCGTTTTGATCGACCGGTTGGGTTCGGAAAGATCCTGTTGTTTCAGGGCCATTTTGAAGCTGTTCCTAGAGTCAAATAATCACGAATGTAGACTAAGAGTAGTAAACTCCGTGAGTTTTTGCAACGAGCAACTCCTCTACCCGGAGCGAGCTTACAGAAAAATTGCAGTATTCCAGGAGAGGATTGAATCAAAGCATGAAAATTCGCTTGCTCCTCGTTCCTTCTTGCTCCCAGAATGCGCTCCCAAACAAAGTTTTGGAACAAGGGAGACAGCAAAGAACTCAGCACGGAGGAAACGCCGCTCTAATCAGAGAAGTGCCCCAAAGAGTTGCCGCTCGACGCTCCCTGCTACTCCATAAAGGAGCCGGGCGGCATCGGGTGTCCGCGAAGAAACTCATCGGCCGAAAGTTTGCGCTGACCCTCCAGCTGCAAATCACCGATTGCCAGAGCTTTTCCATCACCGCCCATGACCATCAATCCTTTCGCCGTTCGGCCCAGGATCTCTCCCGATTCGCCTCCAACTTCCCATGTCAGCAAAGAAGCCTTAAAACATTTCAAGCGCTTGCCTTGGTAGATGGCATAAGCGCCGGGCCATGGATCGAAGGCTCGGATGGTGTTGACAAGCCGGTTTGCAGGCAAATTCCATGAAAGGCGCAGTTCGCCTTTTTCAACCGGGGGGGCAAAGGTTGCAAGGGTATCATCTTGCGGCCGGGGCTGAATCAGTCCGGCCCGCCATTTCTTTAAGGTCTCACAGAGCAGATCCGCTCCCACCAGCGCAAGTTTGTCATGCAATGTTCCGGAAGTCTCCTCTTGTCCGATCTCAACTTCTCGCTGAGCTAAAACCGGGCCGGTGTCCATGCCTGCATCCAGCAACATAATGCTGACACCGGTCTTAATGTCGCCGGACAATATGGCACGCTGAATCGGAGCAGCACCGCGGTAGCGCGGCAGAAGCGATGCGTGAACGTTCAGAGTGCCCAAAGGAAAGATGTCGAGGAATTCTTGTGTCAGCAGTTGGCCGTAGGCCACCAGTGCAACACATTCGGCCCGCAAGGACCTAAGTTTTTCAATAGCGGCGAGCTCCCTGATTCGTTGAGGTTGGAAAATGGGCAGATTGAGCTTTTCAGCCATTTTCTTGACAGGTGGAGGGCTCAATTTTTTCCCGCGCCCTTTGGGGCGATCCGGCTGGGTCACCACAAGATTTATCATCGCACCGCTTACAACGAGTTTTTGCAAAGATGGCACGGCAAAATCCGGTGTTCCCATAAAGATGAGGCTGGGGAATTCGGAATCTATTCCGCTGCCTCTTTCAGTCTTTTCTTCCATTTTCTCCGAAATATATCCCTCGCGATGGGACCCAAACGATCGACGAAAAGCTTTCCTTCCAGGTGATCGATCTCATGCTGCAGCACCACCGCCAACAAACCCGAAGCTTCAATTTGTATGTCCTTGCCGTGCTGATCGATTCCGCAAACAGTGACCTGCTCGGCTCGTTTTACCGTCGCAAAGTATTCGGGCACACTCAAACACCCTTCCTCAAAACTTGTCTCTCCGCTGACGCTGACAATCTCCGGGTTGATCAAAACCAGCAGTCCATGTTCGTATTCAGGACGCTGCAGATCCACTACCACCAGCCGAATAGCCTTCCCCACCTGGTTTGCCGCCAGTCCTATCCCGGGTGCTTTATACATGGTCTCGGCCATGTCGTCTATGAGCCGGGAGATTTCACCGTCGATGTTCTCAATCGGCTCAGCCTTCTGCTTCAGGATCGGATCTGGATAGGTGCATATTTCGATACAAGCCATTTATCACCTTTGCATTATAGCTCTCTGTTGGCACAAGCCTACAGAATTTAATAATATAATTCGTACGACATGATATTATACGTTGCGGGTGTTATTTTCAACCTGCAACACCAGGAATCAACAATTCTCATTGCAAGAAAGATGACCTTCGAATAGAGGAAATCATGCCAACAGCATGCGACGGCTGAAAAGAGCACGTCGATTCCGCTAGAGAAAAGATGGACAAATCATTCAAAGTCAGCGTGATAATTCCGGCATGCAATGAAGAGGAAGCGATAGGCAAAGTTGTGGCAGAAGTCATAATGGTGCTTGAAGCCCGCCGATTTGAGCATGAGGTAATTGTTATCGATGACGGATCCCGGGACAACACGGCACTGGAGGCCTCACGGGCGGGAGCCAAAGTGCTTCAGCACCCGTATAACATAGGTAACGGCGCCGCCGTAAAGAGCGGCATTCGGGCGGCAAAGGGGGAAATATTCGTTTTTATGGACGGTGACGGACAGCATGATCCGCAGGAGATCGCCAGGCTTTTGCAGTTCATACCCCAATATGACATGGTTGTGGGGGCCCGCTCCTTTGGCAGCCAATCATCTTTCGGCCGGGCCTTCGGCAATAAGGCGTTCAACTGGCTTGCGTCCTACGTTGCCAAGTTCAGAGTTGAGGATCTTACATCCGGCTTTCGCGCGGCCAAGGCCGATATCGCCCGCAGTTTTGTTTACTTGCTGCCGAATACCTACTCGTATCCTACAACCATTACTCTCGGGGCGCTAAGGAGTGGAAACAGCGTCAAATACTTGTCGATCCAGACCCACAAGCGTCAAACCGGCAGCAGCCAAGTAAGACCGATCCGAGATGGAGTGCGGTTTTTTATGATCATCACGCGAATTTGTACCCTTTACTCGCCCATGCGAGTATTCCTGCCAGTAAGTTTCTTCATGTTTGTACTCGGTACCGCCAATTACGCCATTACCTTTTTTCCCCAGGGCCGCTTCACCAACATGAGCGCCTTGCTGTATGTCACTTCCATTTTGATCTTCATGTTGAGCCTGATTTCCGAGCAGATCTGCCAGATGAGGTTCGAGCGGCGAGGGGCCGATCGCGCCACGGCCAAACTGTATATGGAAGAAGATAGGCAACGCCCTGAAGCGGGGAATGAGCCTGGGGGCGCTCAAGATTAAGACACGGATGGACACGACAAGGGATGAGGGAGTCCGGTTTCCGCCTCCATCCTTTCGTCTTCATCCTTGACCTGCCGGAGGCTGCGGGATACAGAGGAGGCGGACGAGTACGACCTCTACGTCCTGCGCAGAGCGGGCGACCCGCCCCGTTGGAAAGGGAAAGAATCGCCCTCATACTCGAATCTTGGGCTTAAGCTTACGAGTGATATGAACCGGCTGCCTTAACCACATGAACCAGGCTCGCCTTCTGCCCAAAAGCCTTTTCAATGGCATCCCTTTTGCCTCGCGCTCCCGTAGCCTTTATAGCTTTCCTCAGCAATTCCAGTTAATCAGCAATCTTTGGATAAACGAACCCG